>NZ_JBIQOC010000025.1:0-55687 GCF_044130295.1 Acinetobacter uliginosus
CTGATTATTTGTAGTCATAAATTTAAGTCCCCACTTGTTTCTAAGTGGGGACTAAATTAAGGCTTATAGGATGAATTCAGAAGGTGTGTTCAGCGGACGCTTACGCCATACAGGCTGATTTTTTTATTTAAAGCAGTATTACAAACCTGCTTCATATTCACTACTGGAAAGCAGTTTCTCTACATCCGCCATGTTGTCTGGCTTGATTTTATAAATCCAGCCTTTGCCATAAGGGTCATCATTGACAAAATCAGGATCATCTTCAAGTGCTGAGTTTACTTCAACCACTTCACCTGAAACAGGTGCATGAATATCAGAAGCCGTTTTCACCGATTCAACTACGCCTGCCTGTTCACCGGCAGTGATTTTCTGACCCACTTCTGGCGCTTCAACATAGACCAGGTCGCCCAAAGCATCTTGTGCATGGTCGGAAATCCCAGTAATAACCAGATCACCTTCAATTTTGACCCATTCGTGTGTACTTGCGTACTTTAACTCTGAAGGGTGATTCATGGATGACTCCTTTAAAATATTCAAATCATTTTTGCCATGTTTTATACATGTTTTTTGATAAAAACAAAAGTTTATAGATAAGGATCTTTACGCCAATTGCTTGGACTACGCCCACTCCAACGCTTAAATGCACGGCTGCAATTGGCGACATCGCTATAACCAATTTCATCGGCAATCTGCTCAAGCGTGTAATCAGTACGTGACAGCAGGGAAGTGGCATGCCGATAACGTACTTCATCTACCAATGTAGAAAATGAGGTGCCTTCGGCTGCCAGTTGACGTTTTAAAGTGCGATCCGACATATGCAGCCGATCTGCCACATTTTCAATACTTAAATAATGCTGTTCAGAATTGGTCAAAATGTCACGCACCCGCATGGCTAGGCGGCGACGTTCGCCCAAGGCAGACAGTTCCGCTTCACACTGGTTAATCGCAATCTGGCTGGCAATTGGGTCAGCATTGACCATTTTCAAGCTCAGATATTTTTTATCAAAACTGCTTAATAGATGTGGCTGTTCGAAACGGAACTGATGCGATGGAAATTTTGCCATGTAACGTTCAAAACCGGACGGTTTGGGAAAATCAAAATCAATCTCCCCGGACAGGTCCTCACAACCGGTCAGGGCTTTGGCCATGGTAATAATGCCAAAGGTCAGGGCAATGGCAATTTCAGTACGTAAGGGTTCAATATCAAAATCACACTGCAACTGTAAGGTCGCTTTTTCACCAAAGGTGGAAAAATAAAGTTGTAAAAATGGCATACGTAGCTGGATAAACCGGTTCGCCAGTATCAGGGCATCAGTAATGTCATGTGCCGTCATAATGGCATAACCAATAAAACCATGAATCGAGATACGCATCTGGGTGCCCAAATGGAAACCCAGTGTCGGCTCGCCAGTTAAACGTAGTGCATGCTTGACCAGTTCATTGGCAACTGGTGTCGGAATACGAAAGTTGGGGTCTGCCAACTGTTCACTGTTTAAATGAAATGGGGTGAAGAGTGCTTCAGCAGTGTAACCCCAACGGGATACCACATCTAACAGCAGCAGTCCATAAACACCCGGTATGCCTTGATCCTGTCTTGGAGAAATCGTTTTCATGCGCCATCCATTGCATTCATTCGTTTTTCTATTTGTAGATGCCATATTGGTATGAGTTGAAACAGTATTCGATTAAAATTGTTGGACAATATTTTTAAAGCCTGAAAATTATTCAGGCTGAACATCTTTTTTAAAGACCACAATTTTAGTGGTTGAAATAAGTAATACATCATGGTTCTGATTGAATGCCTGAGTCACATAACTGACTATAGCTCGGTCATTTTTACTTTTTGATGGCGTAATTGCCACAATTTCGATCTCGACATGAATCTTATCGCCAGGACGGGTCGGACGCGGCCAGCGCAGGCTGGACTCTGAACCAATCAAACCATAAGCGACCGGAAAACACTCAGTCCATAAACGCATGGTAACTGCACAGGTGTGCCAGCCACTGGCAGCAATGCCCTGAAAAACAGGATGTGCTTTGGCCTCATGTTCATCAGTATGAAAAACTTGAGGATCATAAGCATGTGCAAACTGTTTGATTTCTTCTAAGGTCATTTCATATTCACGGCTAATGAAACGATCACCCACTTTTATATCTTCTAAATACAGCATCAATACATATCCTTTTTCTTCAATGCCTGTTGTTCGATTAAAAAACTGCCCGTCTGTCTTTGCCACAAATGTGCATAAATACCACCCAGCGCAACCAGTTCTTCATGCGTGCCTTGCTCTACAATGTTACCTTCATCCAGCACAATCAAACGGTCCATTTGTGCAATGGTGGATAGTCGATGGGCAATCGCAATCACGGTTTTACCTTGCATCAATTCATCCAGACTGGATTGAATTGCCGCCTCTACTTCAGAATCTAAGGCACTGGTGGCTTCGTCTAAAATCAGAATTGGCGCATCTTTTAAAAACACCCGGGCAATGGCGATACGCTGGCGTTGACCACCCGATAGTTTAACACCGCGTTCCCCCACATAGGCTTCATAGCCAGTTTTGCCACGCAAATCAGTGAGCTGTGGAATAAAATCTTCCGCCTTGGCTTTGCGCACGGCTTCAAACATCTCTTCATCTGTTGCATCGGGACGGCCATATTTAATATTTTCAGCCACGGTACGATGTAACAAAGAGGTATCCTGAGTTACAAAAGCAATATTTTTACGCAAACTGTCCTGAGTCACATCTTGAATATTTTGACCATCGATCGAAATACGACCTTGGTTAATATTATAAAAATGCAATAACAGTTGAATCAGGGTCGATTTTCCTGCACCAGAGCGGCCGACAATGCCAATTTTTTCTCCCGGTTTAATGGTTAAATTAAAATGATCAATCACATTTTTATTTTGATAAGCAAAGCTGACATCTTCAAATTTAATTTCACCATGCTGTACCTGTAAAGGTTGCGCATCCGGTTTGTCCTGAATGTGAATTGGACGCCCCAAGGTTTTCATACCATCCTGAATGGTTCCGACATTTTCGAACAGTGCGGATGACTGCCACATCATAAATTCGGCAATACTGTTGAGTTTTAAAATCATGGCGGTCGTTGCAGCAATAATACCGAGTTCGGCCTGACCGTTGATCCATAACCAGATGGCGGTACCTAAAACGCCACCATATAAAACCACACTGAGTAAATTGATGCTGATCTCATACTGTGTGCCCAGGCGCATTTGCTTATATACCGTGATCATGAAATCTTGCATGGATGCTTTGGCATATTTACTTTCACGGCCAGCGTGAGCGAATAATTTCACAGTTTGAATGTTGGTATAGGCATCTGTAACACGACCGGTCATCACTGCACGGGCATCGGCCTGCTGGCTTGAAATCTGGCTTAAACGTGGAATAAAAAAGCAGGCAGCACAAATAAACAGTACCAGCCAAAGCAGCAGAGGCAAAATCAGTAGTGGAGAAATTGCCCCCAGAACCAGACTGATCGTGACAAAGTAGATCAGAACATAGGCAAGCATATCACCCAAAATCACCCAGAATTCACGTACCGCCAGTGAAGTCTGCATTACTTTGGCAGATAAACGTCCGGCAAAGTCATTGTGAAAAAAGTCTAGACTTTGCTGTAACAGTAAATTATGGAAACGCCAGCGTAAACGCATGGGAAACGTACTATATAAAATTTGATGTTTGATAATAGACTGCATATTGGCAAATAAGATATTGGCCAGCAGAATGCAGCTCAAGATCGTAAGATTTTGGCTATGTTCAGCCAAAAAAGTGTCTGGTTGACTCTTGCTTAGCCAGTTCACCAAATCACCGATTTTAGAATAAAGAAAGGCTTCAAAACTTGCAGCAGCTGCAGTAAAGAGCACCAGCAACAATAAATAAGTGCGCACACCTTGAGCGGCTTGCCAGACAAAAGGGAAAAAACGGGTAGGAAGTGGTTCGTTTAAACCTTTGGATGGATAAGGGTCGACGAGTTTTTCAAACCACTGCAACATGCGAATTTCCTTGAGTAAATGGCTGTTAGGCTGAATATTATTGCAACTTTAATAGTATAAATAATAATTTAATGAATATCTAAAAGTCTGATTAAATCAGTAAACTTTTCATTTTAACGGCTTTGTTACATAAATATTTAAAAGCTGAATTTACTCCAAATCATTAAAATTTAGGAGATCACTTGGGTATGAGGTCTACCTCACTCGGTAAATTTGTTCAGTACAGCCACACATACATGAATTTCATTCACCTGGCTTTGAAAATGTCTTGAAGTTAATTGATCACCTAACAATTTGATACAGTGCATTTTGGCGTCAGCTAAACTTCGTCGATGATAGCCCGACCATTTTTTTCAGAAAGTTCTACCTGAGAAACACTGCTTCGCAAGATTAATGGTTTGAATTAATTCATTTCGATCAATTGAACTGATTTTAGAATCTTTTTAGGGCTTGGCATTCTTTTAGGTGGATTCTCCTTGGCACCTTAGAGCAGCATTCAACTGAAACGATTTGTAGATTGCAGTAGTTTTGGGTCTCGCCCTGATTGAGCAGGGCGATTCTTTAATATTTCCAAGTCAGATTGCCTTAAACGCCTCTATAGCACGCCTGCGCGATAAGCTTAAATCCACAATTGCCCGTGGGTAATTTAATTTTCGCACCTGTGGGTAAGCATAAGGATCATGGATTTTTTTTGCATCCAGATGCGCCAGTTCCGGTACCCATGTGCGGATATAATCGCCAGTTGGATCAAACTTTTGCGATTGGGTGATAGGGTTGAAGATTCGAAAATAGGGTACTGCATCGGTTCCCGTTGAAGCACACCACTGCCAGCCTCCATTGTTGGCTGCCAAATTGCCATCAATTAAATGCTGCATGAACCATTTTTCACCCAGACGCCAGTCAATCAGCAGGTTCTTGGTCAAAAACATTGCCGTAATCATACGAACCCGATTATGCATCCAGCCCGTTTGTAGCAACTGACGCATACCGGCATCTACAATCGGGATTCCAGTTTGACCTTGCTGCCAGGCAATCAGTTCTTGCTCGGCGTTACGCCATTGGATTTTTTGAGTATTGGCCTTAAAAGGTTGATGTTTGGAAACGGCAGGAAATTGATAAAGAATGTGTTGATAGAACTCACGCCACAACAATTCATCCAGCCAAGTTTGTTGTCCCACGTTGTCTATATGAAAATGACCGTTTTGCTTTCTAAACACAGCTTGTAAGCACTGCCTGATTGAAACCGCACCGATATTTAAATAAGCAGACAATCGGCTGGTTGAATTAAGATCAGGAAAATCCCGTTCCTGTTGATAGTGTTGCATTTTAGAGTCAACAAAATGGTTCAAAATATTCAGGGCATAGTCTTCCGTCACCGGCCAAAGTTGCTGTAACTGATCTGATACACAGCTTTGCATATAGGTTAATGCACTGATTTTTGTATTTTCTAGTTCCAGGTTAAGCGCTATTTTTTCCTGCTTTGCGACTGCTGGATAACATTGCGGCAGGCTAATGCTGAGAAGTTCATAGCAGCGCTTTTTAAAAGCACTAAACACTTGATAAGGCTGATTAGATTTATTTGTGATTGAACCGACAGGAAAAATCGTCTGGTCATGATAAAGCTCAAACGGGATCTGATGATCCTCCAGTTTTTTTTGCGTCTGAGCATCTCGTTTTAATTCATTCACTCCAATTTCAATATTGGCATGTACAGCGTCAATACCAAGTCGCAGACAAAGCTGCAGCATCTCATTGGGTATATCTTTCCATAAAGGAATGTGCTTGATCAGCAGTGGAATATTTAGCTGATTGAGCTGTGATTTGAGCGTTTCTAGTTGGCGTAAATAAAATATTTGTTTGGCAGGGCTGTCATCATGTTGTTGCCATTGCTCAGGTGAGAGAATCACCAAGGCAACACAGTTTCCAGATTGAACCGCATGCCAAAGTGCAGCATGGTCTTGTATACGCAAGTCCTGTCGAAACCATATTAATTGCATGAACGGGGGATGCCTTATTTTCAGTTAAATCATTCAAGTACAAATAAGAATAATAGCAATACGTTTTAACTATTGCATCAGCCCGTTTGTTTTTAAAGTTCGGCTTGATCTGCTGAACGTGCGGTGAATTGCCTGAAATCCGCACCGGATGGTGCCTGATAAACTCTTAAACCAAATTCCGGGACAATTGCAATCAAATGATCAAAGATATCAGACTGTATCGCCTCATAATCTTTCCATACTGTCGTATTTGCAAAAGCATAAATTTCCAGGGGCAAACCTTCACTGGTCGGTTGTAATTGTCGAATAATCAGCGATTGATTTTGCGCGATGCCTGAATGCTGTTTTAAGTAAAACTCAACATAGGCGCGGAAGGTACCTAAATTGGTTAAACGGCGCTGATTGTATAAAGATTGGTTCGAGAGTTGCTGGTTAAAGCTTTCCAGCTCATCATGTTTGCTATTTAAATATTGATCCAGCAATAAAAAATCTTTTAGTTTTTGCTGCTCATCCGGTGTCATAAAATGCACACTACTTTGATCAATAAAGATGGACCTTTTGATACGGCGTACTCCAGCATACGCCATACCGCGCCAGTTTTTAAAAGTATCTGTTACCAGCTTATTGGTTGGAATAGTGGTTAAGGTTTTGTCAAAATTTTGCACGGTAATGGTATGTAATGACATATCAATGACATCACCGTCGGCATTCAGTGAAGGCATTTCTATCCAGTCACCAATTCGCACCATGTCATAAGATGAAATTTGTACTGAGGCTACCAAGGAGAGAATGGTATTTTGAAATATCAACATCAGTACTGCTGCCATGGCACCAAAACCTGCCAGCAAAGTAAAGACATCTTTTTTGAGGAAAGTACCTAAAATCATCAAGCCACAGACAATAAAGATAATCAGCTTAACCAGCTGTAAATAACCTTTAATTGGTTTGTTTTTTGATTTAGGATTACGTTGATAAACCAGATTGAAAATACTTAAAAATTCACTGATGGCTAAAGCAAGAGTGAGAAAAATAAATGCCTGTGCCGCCATCTGAACAAAAACAATGACTTTTTCTGAAAGATGCGGAACAGTGACAATACCATTCATAATCACAATCGCTGGCACAATGTTTGAAATCCGGCGGATAACACTATGCTGGGCAAAAATGTCCTGATTGACAAATTTCATCTTGGAAATCAGTTGGCGGATACCACGAACCACTACTTGCTTGGCAATAAAATTTGCCAGGAATGCCAGTAAAATTAAAATACTGAGAGAGGTGAACATTTCTAGCCATGGATAGTGATCTGACCAGTCCTGAATATTTTGTATGAATGCCAATTGTTCCAAAAACTTACCTTGAATTTTTTAAATTATGGAATAGTGTATAGCGTTATTTTTTGATTATTATAAAGATAACGTTTTATATACACGAACTCAAATAAAATTCACCAGCTGGGCTGATGCTGAAATTACTTAATTTCTTATCATTATTCTGTTCTTGTTATCTATGCCAATACGAATACTGGCATAGTGAATTCCTTCAATAATTGATGAGCTGGACTTACCACATTAAATCATCTGGAATGACGTAGGCTGCATATGGATCGTCTTCATCGATGGTCTGTTCATTCTTTTCAGAATTGTTGACAATAATGAAGCCTTCCATCTTGTCGTTAATGCGCTCTGCCAAGGCTTTAGGCAAAACGGCATAACTATCTGCTTCTTTGGCAATAATGAGTGAACCTGCAACCAGCGCATTGTAAATCTGCTGATTGAGATAAATCTTTTTGACTTTATTGTCATCAATAAACTGGTAGGCCACTTCGCCATCGGTATCTTTAATTTTGTGCTGATTGATCATTTGCACAATGGCAGCTTTTAATTCTTTACCCTGTAACAGGCGTTTTTTTTCTAAATCCAGCGCCTGATCGCGAGCCAGCTTTTCTTGCTGGTCTTGAGCAATTTTGGCCTTTAATTCAGCTTCATTGCTTTGTCCGGTACGTTGCTCATGTACGGCCTGTTTTGACAGTTTTTTAGCCTTTTTATTATCGACTAAACCCGCTTTTAGCAATTGAGCCTGTAATGCATTTTTGACCATAATAAATTCCGATATTACTCTTGAGTCTGCCGATAACGATAATAAATAACCCAATAAATCAAGCTAAG
Organism: Acinetobacter uliginosus; assembly: GCF_044130295.1. Lineage (NCBI taxonomy): Bacteria > Pseudomonadati > Pseudomonadota > Gammaproteobacteria > Moraxellales > Moraxellaceae > Acinetobacter > Acinetobacter uliginosus. The sequence goes on from NZ_JBIQOC010000025.1 coordinate 8,190, forward strand.
TGTCCAGCTTAACATCACTGGGACAAGGTAGGCATGCAATTTTAAATAAGGATAAATCACGCTGGCAAGTAGACCGCCAATGAAAAATCCAAATAAAATGAGCAAGTGCAGAATAATACGTCTACGTTCTACTTTTAGTCCCCGTAACCTGTAGCCTAAAGCCAAGCCTAAATCGGTCAAAACACCCGATAAGTGGGTTGTACGAATAATCGTACCTTTATAATGACTGACCATAGCATTCTGGATACCCATGGCACCACATGCCCAAAGTAAGGCATAACGCGGGAAATAGGGAAGTAAAAGCCAACATAACAGGATAAAAAAAGCCACCAGACTTAAGGGCAAACCGTAGCGGTGTCCTAACTTAAACTGACTATTTCCTAGTATAAATCCACTATAAAATGAGCCAATGACATAGCATAGAATAACCAGGATTAAGTAAAGGATGTGTTCAGGTTCCCACTTGAGTAAAGCCATGGCCAACATGCTGACATTTCCGGTCATATGGGAAACGGACTGATGCAGCACGGTCACCAGTCCGAGAACGTTAATCATTCCTGCATTGACTGCAAGAAAAAAAGCCCCTAATTGAACCCAGAGCGGTAAAGTTTGAAAAGGCATAACGTCACAAAAAAAACTTAATAATGACTATCTTAATCCAAACCGCGGTCAACGGCAGCAGTAAATAGCACATCTGTTGAAGAATTTAATGCAGTTTCTGTTGAATCCTGCAATACGCTAATCACCATACCAATAGCTACCACTTGCATGGCGACATCTGAACTGATCCCAAACAGGCCACAAGCGACAGGAATCAGCAATAAAGATCCCCCGGCAACACCGGAAGCACCACAGGCTGAAATGGTTGCCAGTACCGATAAAACCAGCATGGTGGTGAAATCCACCGAAATACCCAGTGTATTTACAGTGGCTAAGGTGAGGACGGTAATGGTAACAGCAGCCCCCGCCATATTAATCGTTGCTCCTAAAGGAATGGCAACGCTGGCTGTAGATTCAGCAACACCTAAACGTTTGGCCAAATCCAGATTCACAGGAATATTGGCTGCCGAACTGCGAGTAAAAAACGCCGTAATGCCACTTTCGCGTAAACATTGAAAAACCAGTGGATAGGGATTTGCACGGGTCACAAAGGCCACCATCATTGGATTGACTACCAATGCCACAAACAACATGGTGCCAATCAATACTGCTAACAATTGTGCATAGCTCTCAAACGTACTTAATCCAGCTTCTGCAAAGGTCACGGCAACCAGACCAAAAATACCCACTGGGGCAAAATTGATGACTAAACGGATCACGGTATTTACGGCATTTGCAGCATCGGTGAGCAATACTTTTGTTGAGTCATGGGCATGACGGAATGCAACCCCCAAAGCAACAGCCCAGGCCAAAATACCAATAAAGTTGGCTTCACTAATCGCAACCACAGGATTGGCCACAAAACTTAAAAGCAGGTTTTTTAAGATTTCAATCAGACTACCGGGTGGTTGCAAGTCTGCATTTGCGGGAATATCCAAAAACAAGGTACTTGGAAAAATGATACTGGCAATTACGGCACTTAATGCAGCCAGTAACATTCCAATTGCATACATTAGTATGATGGGTTTAATTTTCGCGCTATGTCCGACTTTAAAATTAGCAATAGAGGCTAAAACCAGCACAAAAACTAAAATGGGTGCAACAGATTTAAGTGCTTTAATAAACAGGTCACCTAACAGGCTTAAATAAGGAGCCAGATTCGGGAACAAAACAGCAACACCAATACCCAGAATAATGGCGATAATAATTCGGGAGACTAAACTCAAACGCATTAAAGCAGAAAACATAAAGGTGCCTTGTTACAAATACGAGGACTAAAAAATCACAAAAAATATTCGGCATTTTATACCTAAAAGTGATATGGCTAAAAAATAATTTCCATATAAAAACTAACTGCTTATTTTTAAAGTTGATATTTTTAGTTTTTCATCAAATTTTTGCCATATTTTTTAAATATTCAAATAATACAAATGCTTCCGATTATTCTGCTGTGTTGTACTCTGTTAAAAGATTCTATTTTCAAGCTCTTAATAAAATATCAAAGGCAGTCTCAAAAAACCACAGCAGAAATTGAGTGAGATCATTTATATCTGATTTGTCTTAAAATACTTCCGGGGAAAGTTCTTGCATGGCCTGAAAATGAGACAGATAAATCCGGCCACTTAAGTGATGCAGCAGTTTTGAATGTTGTAATTTATCCATCACTGGACCCTTAATTTCGGAAAAATTCAGTTTAATGTTCAGTTTATTTAACTCGGCATTCAGGTCTTCCAGCATTTCCAGCGCGCTCAGATCGATGGCACTAATACTGGAGCAGTTAATGACCACATGCTCTAAATCTGTATACTGACTCACGGCATTAATCAGAAAACCTTTAAAGGTATTGGCATTTAGAAAGGTCAGATTTTCATCTATCCGCATGGACAGGACTGTGTCTGAGGTCAGTACCTGATGACGCTGTATATTTCTAAAATGCTGGGTTCCTTCAACCAGACCAATGACGGCAATATGCGGACGGCTGATCCGCCACAGCAGCAGAATAAAGGTAGAAACAATACCCAGTAGCAAACCAGTCGAGATATCGATGCAGAGCACACCAAAGAAGGTAATCCACATGGCAATACCATCAGCTTTGGAATAACGCCAGGTTTCAATAAAGGGCTTGAAATCAACCAGTTTCCAGATAGAAACGATGATGGTGGCGGCCAGAATACCTAAAGGCAAATCACGGAAAAAGCCGGTAAAATAAAGACTGACCACTACAATAAGCAGAGATGAAATGACCCCTGCCAGCGGAGTTTTGGCACCGGCATCTGCATTGACCACCGTGCGCGATAAGCTTCCGGTAACCGGAAATGCTGAGCTGAGCCCGGCACTTAAATTGGATAAACCCAATGCGATAAGTTCCTGGTTACTATTTAAATGACTGCGTTGCTGTAGGGCAGTCGCTTGAGCAATAGATAAAGACTCGACAAAGCTGATCATGGCGATCATTGCTGCACCGGGTAACAAGGTAATGACCAGATCCAGACTCCAGTAGGGCATACTCAGCGGGGGAAAACCTGAGGGGATTTCTCCTACTGTTTTAATGCCTACGGCTTTTAAATCCAGAAAATAGACCGCCGCAATTGAAATGACCACCAAACTTAAAGGTAAGGCTTTCGTCATAAATGCAGTCGACCCTATTCGGCTTTGCACAGCATTGGACTGTAAAACTTTAGGGAAATAAATCAGAAAAATGAGCGCAAGCATGCCAAACATCAAAGAGGCGAAATTGCTGTACCTTAGATATTGCCAAACGCTGACTACAAACTCAGGGATATTATTCGCCTTTAAAGGTACATCGACCAGAAATTTGAATTGACCCAAAGCAATCAGCAGCGCAGAAGCAATAATAAAACTCTTGATGACCGGATGACTAATCAGCTGAATCAGAAAGCCAAATCGAAATATCCCGAGCAATAAGGAAATGACACCCACCATTACTGCAAGCAGGCAGGCAGCCTGTATATAAACTGGTGAGCCAACCTCAAATAACGGATTGAGTGTCGCGAAAGTCATCATGGAAATAATCGCGACCGGGCCAATAGAAAGCGTAGGACTGCTCCCGACCATGGCGTAAATGATCATGGGCAAAATACTGGCATACAGTCCCGTAATGGGCGGTAGTCCTGCCAGCATGGCATAGGCCATACCTTGCGGAACCAGCATTGCAATGACAATAAGAGCTGAAAGAAGGTCAGATTTAAACTTGGTCGGGTTGTAGGTACGCAGCCAGCGCCAAGAGGGTAATAGCGCCGTTAAGCGAGAATTTAAATCTGACATATCTAAAGCTAAATCACTATTTTAGATATATTATGCATAAAAAATGCTAAGAAGTCTTATCAGGACGATTACATCTTCTCAATTTTCTTTTATTTATATGATTAAATTAAATTTTTAGGACAATAGAGTTGATATAGGGTATTGAGTACCTGAACCAGTTTTTCATCTTTAATGGAATAAAAAATCTGTTTTCCATCGCGACGTGTGGTCACCATATCGCTTTTACGTAGCATCATCAGTTGCTGTGATAAGGTAGGCTGGCTTATTTTTGTCGTCTGTTCTATTTGGGAGACATTTAATTCTTGTTTGGCAAGATGACATAAAATAAGTAAACGATCTGTATTGGCTAATGATTTTAATATTGTGACAACAACATCAATAGACTCATGCATAGAAGCAATTTCAAGATCGGTGTTCATACAGCATTTCCATACTACGCAACAGTAACCTAGGCAGTATACTGCCTGATTAATCTCATATAGGATGAAAATGTAACATTTTCAATGGTTTTTTATGAAAGTAATTATCAGATATTCTTATATCCATTAAAATAAGGCATTTAATCCAGATTAAATGCCTGATAGCAATGCAGAATATGATTTATCAATTTTTATGGGTCTGTTTAAATCCTTTTAATTCTTTTTCATTAAAATGCACGGCTTCAGTGATTGCCTGACGCGTTTCAGGATTATACCAGTTAAAAATTGCAGACATTTTTTCTTCAAAATCATCGCTAATGACAAAATGATTTTCTTGAGTACTGAGCAGACCTTTTTCTTTTAAAATAGCAATAAAGCTTTTTAAGGTGGCGCTGTCAAAATAATAACCGGCCTGAATCTTTTTGGTTTGTGACAGTTTGTTTAGTACCGCTTTACCCATTTTCTCCAGTTCTTTCAGGCTCAGTGCTTGCAACGAAGCATATTGCTGAAGTAATGTAGCAATCATAGTCATGTTATTTAGGCTAGAAGCAGACAAATGGGCCAATGTTACAAACTGGTTTTGCATGTGTTCATCGGCTGGGATAGAAAGGGTTTGATCCTGACGAACAATCCAGCCTAAATGTTCTAAACCATCTATAATGATTGTGATTTCTTTTTCTAATTCATCCATAGACCATTTTAAGAAAAATTCTTCTTTAAAATAGGGATAAATATTTTTAAGGGTGTCGGTTAAATAACGTGTAGAGATTTTTTTATACGAATGCACCAGCATTGCAATTAATGCCGGTAAAATAAAACAGTGTAGAATATTATTACTAAAATAACTTAATAGAATTTTTTGACTTTCGGCAACGCGTACCCAGTTTTGGTTATTTTGGCTGAAGATTTCAACCTGTTTTAATTTTGCAGCATATTGAATAATCTCTGTGCTCGATAATTCTGTCATGATCATTTTTGCATCATATTTCATTATTTTTAATAAATGACGATATTGATCAATTTTACCGATTAAATCATGTTCAGTTAAAGCGTGATTATCTGCATTCAATAAAATAAGTGAAATTAAAGAGATGGGATTAATTACCACTGCTTTATTAATATTTTCCAAAATAGAATTTGCAACTTGGTTCACGGTTTGAATCACAGGCTGGGGTAATTCATCATGAATGTCGAGTTTAATATCCCTGGCTTGATGTTCAGCTAAAACCTGATCCAGAAAAACCGGTTCCCCAAAATTGACATGCACCTGGCCAAAGACTTTTTCAATTTTACGGACTGAACTCAAGATGCCCCAGATCGATTCGGCTTCTTTTGGTTTGCCATTTAGTTCATTTAAATAAGAGGTGCCTTCAATCAGTTTTTCATAACCAAAATAAGTGGGAATAAAGGCAATCGGCTTGGTTGCACCACGTAAATGGCTTTGTACCGTCATCGACAGCATGCCTTTTTTCGGTGGTAACAGCAGACCAGTCCGTGAACGGCCGCCTTCAATAAAGTATTCCAAAGGGGTGTTACGCGACAATAAACTATGTAAATATTCTTTAAAAACAGAGGTATATAACTCATTTCCGCTAAATGTGCGACGGATGAAATAAGCACCGCCACCACGCATGATCTGACCGACCACAGGCAGGTTGAGGTTAATGCCTGCCGCAATATGCGGAACCATCAAGCCGCGGTTAAAAATCACATAAGACAGCAATAAATAGTCAATATGACTGCGATGGCATGGGGTATAGACAATTTCGTAATCTTTGGCCAGCTCGCGAACGGTATCGAAATTATGCACTTCAATTCCATCATAAAGTTGCGTCCAGAGTTTGGTCAGCGCCAGTTCGGCAAAACGTAGGGTAGAATAGGAAAAGTCCGAAACCACTTCGGTTAAATAGCCTTTGGCACGGTTCTCTGCTTCGAACATGCTGATTTTGTTGTCAATACTTTCTTTACGAATGGCATCTTGCACCGTTTCGGTTTTCATTAACTTGTTAATGAGATTACGGCGGTCGGATAAGTCGGGACCTAAAATGGCTTCTTTGTATTTATTGAAATTGCTATTAAGTTCCTTGACCACAGAATGTGCCGGGGAAAAGTTTGGATATTCAATTTTAGATTTTTCTATAGCTGCTCTTAGGGAAATGGGTTTGTGAAATTCAATATAGTTTTCACGGCTATATAAAGAAATATTCAAGGCCTGCTTTAATTTGGATGGTGTCGCCCAGGCATCGGCAAATAAGGCTTTAAACCAGGAGTCTTCATATTCGGGTGAGCGGCCCCATAAAACCGTCACCGGAACCAGTTCTATTTCGTATTCGGGATATTTTTCCAGAGCTTCAATCAGCCGAATGAGCTTGGCCGAATAATGATAGGTTTGATTTTGTGAGTTAGGTAGGTTTAAAGCCAGAATAGAATCATCTTCCTGCAACTCCTGAATGCTGAAAGGTGTAAAAACAGAAGGCAGTTGGCGTGCTTTGGCTTCAGTATCAATCAGGACCGTGTTGCTTAAGGATGCATCTTGTAATACATAGCAAATTATTTTTTTATCTGTTTGATATTCTAAGGTTTTTTTTAATTTTTCAGTATTACCCAAGACTTGAGGAGTCACAATTTTATCTAAAATTTTCTGTGTAAATTGTCGATAGAACCGGCTATAACTCTTATGAGACATGTGATTCCCTAAATCAGTTTTCATTTGCTGGATATTGTGTGCAATTGCATGAATAAATACAAACTTTATTGATGACAATTACGTCATTTAAGTGGTAACTCTTTGGTCAATATTACAAGCTTATCGGTTTAAAAAGCATTGTTTTTTAGATTGAAATCACAACTTAAGTTGAATAAGCATAGCAATAGAAAAACTTATATTGAAGGTCTAAATGGCTTATGATGAGCGCATGACTTTAAAATCAAAAGACAGCTCAAGGAGTTAAAATGAGTACTGATTCTGCTTTTCCAGCACCGAACAATTTAGCCATAGCGGTTTATAGTGATAATGCTGAAGCGATTGGCAATACACCTTTAATTCGTATTAATCGTGCCATTTCATCCGATGCAACCGTATTGGCAAAAGTTGAAAGCCGTAATCCGGCATTCTCGGTGAAATGCCGGGTAGGTGCCGCTTTAATTGTAGATGCTGAAGAAAAAGGTTTGCTTAAACCGGGCATGCATATTGTCGAGCCAACCAGTGGTAATACCGGTATTGCACTGGCATTTGTTGCAGCTGCCAAAGGTTATGACATTACCTTAACCATGCCTGCAAGCATGAGTGTTGAGCGCCGTAAGGTGCTGAAGGCTTTTGGTGCAAATCTGGTACTGACTGAACCGGCCAAAGGCATGAAAGGTGCGGTCGATGAAGCAGTACGTTTAGCCACGGAACAACCGGATGTGTATTTTTTACCGCAACAGTTTGAAAACCCGGCCAACCCGAAAATCCATGAACAGACCACAGGCCCCGAAATTTGGGAAGCTACTGGCGGTAAAGTCGATATCCTAGTGTCTGGCGTCGGTACGGGTGGCACCATTTCCGGTATTTCACGTTATTTTGAACAGGTAAAAAATCAGCCGCTTTATTCGGTTGCTGTGGAACCTGCGGAATCACCGATTATTGGTCAGACGAAACGTGGCGAGCCATTGACTCCGGGACCGCATAAAATTCAGGGCATTGGCGCCAACTTTATTCCGAAAAACCTGGATCTGGATTTAGTGGATGAAGTCATTGCTATTGAAAGTGATACAGCTATTGAATGGGCACGCAAAACAGCAACCCATGACGGTATTCTGGTGGGTATTTCAAGTGGTGCAGCCATGGCAGCCGCAGCTCAATTGGCAGCACGTCCTGAAAATGCCGGTAAAAACATTGTGGTAATTTTACCGGATGCCGGTGAGCGCTATTTATCTTCAGTATTGTTTGAAGATATTTCAGCAGATTAATTGCTCACACGTTAAGGTTTGACTTAAATTTGAGGCAGTCAGGTTTAAGTCAAACCGTTTGAGTGATTTGCTTCTTTAGACCTCTTTCATCCATCCCTTTGATTTTTCTTACACAGACTTGAAATACATTTCAATTCTGCTTACGGAGAAAAATAAAAAGAGGGTGTCAACCATGATGAAAGCGGTCTGTTATGTTATTTTGATTTTTATTGATAGAATTTATTTTATAAGCTTCAGCCAAAGCTTATTCGTATGGCATGCTATTTCGGTATAAATGGACATTGGAAATAGCACTCAAAAGGCAGATGATGTATTGCCTCTACAAATTAAAGATTTAGGGATTTGAATCGGTGTTTGAGCTCGACTGTAAATTACTCAGCGTTTTTCTTTATATTTATAAATATAAAAGTGTTTCTGTCGCGGCTGAATATCTGGCCATGAGTCAGCCCACAGTCAGTAATATCCTGAATAAAATTCGTCAGCATTATAATGACCCGCTTTTCTTAAGAATCGGCAATGAAATGGTGCCGACTGAACTGTCGAAACAGCTGTTTCCACTGGTCAGTGAAGCCTTAAGTAAAGTTGAAATCATCAATAATTTCACCGTTGATTTTGACCAGACTACTTCACAGCAGAAATTTACTATTGCCATGACCGATGTGTCGCATTTGGTGTTATTGCCTAAAATTTCCCAATATTTAAAACAGCATGCTTCAAATATTCGTTTAAATGTTCGCGCCATTACTTCTGAAACCAGTTATCAAATGGCCAATGGAGAAATTGATCTGGCGATTGGTTTTTTACCCCATCTGGAAAATGGTTTTTATCAGCAAAAACTGTTTGAGCAATATTATGTGGTGATTGCATCCAAAAACCATCCGCGGCTGAGCGAAAACAGTCTAAGCACTGAACAATATATCAATGAACCCCATATCGATATTGATGCCGGAATGGGGCATTATCATATTGAAAATGAATTGTTAAATTTAGAACTGAAACGTAATATCTTGATGCGCTTGCCCAGTTATCTGGGCGTTGGGCTAGTGGTACAGGAAACCGATGCAATTGCGACCGTACCTTATTATTTAAGTGAAGTGTTATTGTCGCGCGGCAATTTACAGATCTTTGATGCACCGATTACTTTCCCCACCTATGCAGTCAAGCAATATTGGCATATGTCCTGCCATCACAAGACCAGCCATCAATGGCTGCGGCAGATGTGTTATGAATTGTTCTCGAAAATGAATGACCTGGATGACCCTATGCATAAAATCATTCATCAATAATTGATTTATTGAAACCCGGACATCAAGAAATTTTATCCGGGGTCATTAAGGCCTGGTTAATATACAGTTTAATCAGGCGTTCACGTGAACCAATGGCTTTCTGGTAATGGGTTGAATTGAGCAACAAGGAAGCACCATAGGTGACCGTCCAGATATAAGACAAATAGTCGCGAATCGACATGGCACTATTGAAGGATTTTAGATATTCGTCGGTCATGTCCTTAATTTCAATAATCCGCTCTTCACGTACCCGATAAAGCTGTTCAAATAATTCTTTCAGCTTGCGTTCATTATTGGTTAAGCGTTCTTCAATCACATGCAATAAAATGGTCCGGTTGGAATTTAACATGTTGTAGAGCATGTACTGTGAAACATAGGTTTTAATATTATTTTTATATTTTTTTGAAATTTCCAATAATCTTTTTTCATTCAAGATGATCAGTTCTAAATAGAGCTGATTCTTGCTTTTAAAATGTTTATAAATGGTCCCTTTGGCAATATCCAGCTCACACGCAAGTTCTGCCAGGGTAATGTCCTGATTATTATCCAGCAACAGTGTTTCTGCCATGGCTAAAATTTTCTCTTTGCGTAATTGAAAATTTTGTTGGCGTACCGTATTCATCGCAAGTCCCAGAAAGACATAAAAAAAGCCAATTTAAAATATACCGATATCAAGCCTATGACAACCCAACTAATGTCTGATATGAGCTAAAAACAAAGCACTGCTTTGTTTTTAGCATAAGAAAATAAAAAGCACTTTTTTGTTTTAATGCAAGAGAGGCAATATAAACTGATGGTTAACGAAGCACATTAAATCAGCTTAGATTTGCAATTGCATAGCACAAAATAAAAGTCAATCAGTGAGAACCTGAGAGGTCAATAATCATCAATAAAATTCCAATTACCGCATAATTATTTTATTGTCTTTTTGCGTTGAAAAAAGGGATTAACCCATAAAACGCAAAGAGCAGATATGCTGATTTAACCGTATTTCATTCACATATTTAAGCTTAGGCTTGATGGTGAGTGGTTCAGTTTAAAGTGATTTACAGAAACCATGTTTTATTCGTTGCTCATAATAGTAATGATGAAATGATTCTGAGCACTCGAGCTGATGAGTAAAGTTTTTAAACCTGATTCTCGCTACATTCATTTTTTTCTTCATGGATGTTGCAAACTGCGCGAATGGTCAAATTTTACTTAGAGAGATGTATGTGAGAATAAATCCGTTATTTCAGTATAGGTTCTTACAACTTTAAAAAGCACTTCACTATTTTTAATGCGAAGTCTTCACATAAGGAAAGCAATATGCCTATTTATAACGCACCCCTTAAAGACATGGAATTTATTTTAAATGATGTATTTAAGGCAGATGAATTCTGGCAGGGTAATGAAAACCTCGCTCATTTAGATATGGCAACGGCGAATGCGATTTTAGAGGAAATGGCCAAGTTTTCTAAAAACGTCATCCTTGATCTAAACCGCAGCAGTGATGAAGAAGGCGGCGCACAGTTTAATAATGGCGTGGTGACTACACCTAAAGGTTTTAAAGAAGCATTTAAACAGTTTGCCGAAGGTGGCTGGGTAGGTCTGGGGGCACCTGAAGAATGGGGCGGTCAGGGCATGCCTAAAATGCTGACGGTACTGGCTGATGAAATGATCTGGAGTACGAACCCCTCATTTATGCTCTACCCATTACTGACTGTGGGTGCAGGTATGGCGATTAATGACCGTGCTTCCCAAGAACAAAAAGAGACTTATCTACCAAAATTCTACACTGGTGAATGGTCAGGTACCATGTGTCTGACAGAACCGCATTCTGGTACAGATCTCGGACTGATCAAAACCAAAGCAGAACCGAATGAAGATGGCTCTTTCAATATTACCGGTACAAAAATCTTTATTACCAGTGGTGAACACGACCTGTCTGAAAACATCATTCACCTAGTTCTGGCAAAAACACCCAATGCACCAGCTGGCTCACGTGGTATTTCCTTATTCATCGTGCCGAAATTCCATGTCAATGCAGATGGATCGGTGGGTGAACGTAATGCCGTATCTGCCGGTTCTATCGAACATAAGATGGGGATTAAGGGATCTGCGACTTGCGTGATGAACTTTGATGGTGCCAAAGGTTATATCGTGGGTAAGGAAAATGAAGGTCTGGCGGCCATGTTCGTGATGATGAACTACGAACGCTTATCTATGGGGATCCAAGGGATTGGCGCGGCTGAGTTTGCCTACCAGAATGCTGCACAATATGCCACAGACCGTTTGCAGGGCCGTTCGGCAACCGGTGCAAAAGCGCCTGAAAAACCAGCCGATTCTATTTTAGTGCATGGCGATGTGCGTCGTATGTTGCTGAATGCTCGTGCCAACAATGAAGCATCACGTGCTTTTGCGGTTTATGTGGGACAACAGCTCGACATTACCAAATACTCCACCGATGCAGAAGCAGTACGTAAAGCGAATGACCGTGTTGCATTGCTTACCCCAATTGCAAAAGCTTATCTAACCGACAAGGCACTTGATTCAAGCCTGGAAGCACAAATGGTGTTTGGTGGTCACGGTTATATTCGTGAATGGGGCATGGAACAATGTATTCGTGACTTGCGTATTTCCCAAATTTACGAAGGCACCAACGGCGTTCAGGCGATTGACCTGATTGGCCGTAAGACCATCAAATGCGGTGGTGCATACCTTGCTGAATACATTGTGGAAATTCGTGAGTTTGCACAAGCTTTAGATGATGCCTTGCCAATTAAAGCCGCTACATTAAATGTGTGTACACAGGTTGAAGACATTACCGCTTTCATTGTGGATCAGGCAAAAACGGCGCCAGAGTTATCTAATGCTGTAGCAGTGGATTACTTGCATGTAGTGGGATTACTCAGTTTTGTCTATATGTATGCGCGTATTAGCCAGGCCGCTCAACCAAAAGCGGAAGCGTTCTTCCAGAACAAACTGGTGTTAGCGCAGTATTATGTAGCCAAAGTTTTACCTGACCTGGCTGCACGTGTACAACGTATTCAAGCCGGTCCCGATGTAGTGATGCAGTTACCAGAGGAATACTTTACTGCCCAATCTTAAGTTTGGCACGATGCTTTAATACAGGGTTTAATAAAGATGGAAATGACATGAGCTGAAGGTATAGCTCATGTCACACAACAAGATTGATAAATTAGGATGGAAAAAATGATTGTTATTGTAAATGGTGTTCGTACAGCAATGGGTGGCTTCCAAGGAGCACTGTCTCCATGTACAGCACCAGATTTAGGTGCAGCAGCTATTAAAGAAGCTATAGCGCGTTCGGGCTTGCAACCCACAGATATTAATGAAGTAATTTTTGGCTGTGTACTTCCGGCCGGTTTAAAACAGGGTCCGGCACGCCAAGCCATGCGTCAGGCAGGTTTACCTGACAGTACGGGTGCAACTACTATTAATAAAATTTGTGGTTCAGGCATGAAAGCGGTGATGCAGGCTGCTGATGCTATTAAAGCCGGTTCTGCTGAAATTGTAGTTGCAGGCGGTATGGAATCGATGAGTAATGCACCATATCTACTGGACAAGGCGCGTTCCGGTTATCGTATGGGACATGGCAAAATCACCGATCATATGTTTCAGGAAGGTCTGGAAGATGCTGAAACCGGTCTTTCTATGGGTATTCTTGCACAAGAAATGGCAGATAAAAAAGGTTATACCCGCGAACAGCAAGATGCCTTTGCAATCAGCTCGTTGAATAAAGCGGTCACTGCCATCAACAATGGTTATTTTAAAGAAGAAATCGTGCCTGTAACCGTGTCTTCACGTAAAGGTGATGTAGTTGTTGAGCAAGACGAACAACCGCTGAATGCCAAGGCCGATAAAATTCCAACTTTACGTCCTGCATTTAAAAAAGATGGCACCATTACTGCCGCCAATTCCAGTTCGATTTCAGATGGTGCATCGGCTTTAGTGCTGACTTCAGAGGAAATTGCGGCGCAACGGGGCTTAAAACCACTGGCAAAAATTGTCGCTTATGGCTCCAACTCACAACATCCTACAGAATTCAGTATTGCACCAGTCGGTGCGATTGAAAAAGTATTGAAAAAAGCCGGCTGGAATGCTCAGGAGGTTGATCTTTGGGAAATCAATGAAGCATTTGCCATGGTGGCGATGGCTGCGATAGATGCGTTCAATCTGGATGAAGCAAAAGTGAATATCAATGGTGGTGCTTGTGCATTGGGTCATCCACTCGGTTCATCAGGTTCACGTATTATCGTGACTTTAGTACATGCCCTAAAACGTACCGGTGGTAAAAAAGGCATTGCCAGTTTATGTATTGGTGGTGGTGAAGCAACTGCTGTTGCAGTCGAGCTGATCTAAAAAGTCTCTATCAGCGTAGAGCGATAAGTAACGAATTAGAATTTAATAAGCAATAACAACCACCATTCCAGCACGCCGGGATGGTGAAAAACAATATGTTTATTTTTGAGATTTTTATTATGAATGGTTTAGATCGCATTCGCTTAGTCTCCCTTCGCGACAAAGTTATGTCTGCTGAACAAGCGATTAAATTGATTCAAGACGGTGCTGTAGTCGGTTTAAGTGGTTTTGGTGGTGCAGGTGAGGCAAAAGCAGTACCGTTGGCGCTGGCTGAACATGCCAAAGAGCATCCCTTGAAAATTACCCTGGCGACAGGTGCCAGCCTGGGCAATAAAATTGATGGCCGTTTAAATGAAGCTCATGCAATTGAGCGCCGTTATCCTTATCAGGCTGATCCCGGTCTGCGTAAATCCATCAATGCTGGTGAGGTGATGTATATCGATCAGCATTTGTCTGAAATGGCCGATAACATCCGTCATCACAACTTGCCGTCGATTAATGTCGCGGTGATTGCAGCAACGGCGATTACTGAAGATGGGCAGATTATTCCAACCGGTTCATGCGGTAACTCGGCCAACTTTGTGGAAATGGCAGATCATGTGATTGTCGAAATTGACAATACCATTAATCCGGTGCTGGAAGGCGTACATGACATTTATGTACCGAAAGCCCGTCCGAACCGCGCACCGATTCCGTTGATTCATGTGGGTGACCGGATTGGTACCGTAGGAATTCAGGTCAGTCCGGAAAAAATTTCAGCGATTGTGCTGAATGACATTCCTGATACCTCTTTTAACATGGATGAACCGGATGAGGATACTTTGGCTATTGCCAAACATCTGATTCAGTTCTTTGAAGGCGAAGTGGCAGCTGGACGTTTACCGGAAAATCTGGGCCCATTACAGTCTGGAGTCGGTTCGATTGCCAATGCGGTTTTTTCAGGTTTTGAACATTCCAATTTTCATGACTTGGAAATGTATTCGGAAGTGTTACAGGACTGTACCTTTGAGTTGATTGATTCAGGTAAAATGACCTTTGCTTCAGGTTGTTCAATGACCTTGTCAGATTCTTGTGCACAACATGTGATGCAGAATTTTGAACAATACAAAGACAAGATTGTGCTGCGTCCGCAGGAAATTTCCAATAATCCTGAAATCATTCGCCGTTTGGGGATTATTGCCATCAATACCGCACTGGAGTTTGATATTTACGGAAACGTCAATTCTACCCATGTCACCGGCACTAAAATGATGAATGGTATCGGTGGTTCAGGTGATTTTACCCGGCATGCCCATATAGCAATTTTTGTGACCAAATCGGTCGCCAAAGGTGGGGCTATTTCATCTGTAGTTCCAATGGTTAGCCATACTGACCATACCGATCATGATGTTGATATTTTGGTGACAGAAAACGGTCTGGCAGATTTACGCGGTCTGGCTCCGCGTGAGCGTGCCCGCAAGATTATCGATTTATGTGCGCATCCTGATTATCGCGATGAACTGAATGATTATTTTGAACGTGCTTGCCAGCATGGTGGACAAACCCCACATCTTCTTGAAGAAGCCTTGTCTTGGCATGCAACATTTGAAGAGACTGGAAACATGCATAAAACTGCATAAAGATAGCTAAATGTATAAAACAAAACCCATCTTATGATGGGTTTTTTAATTTCTAATCTAATTCTAAATTAAGTTTTTATGAATGAAATGTGGAGAGAGTTTTCAAAAAAATGACGAAGACAAGACAGACTCATTACGGCTGAAACGCTTTGCCTACAAGATCTCGCTTAACCCTCAGAGGGTTCTTTTTATAATGACCGCGTCGTAACATTCAAGGTCTTAAGTTTTGAGATATCTTCAATATTTTTCAGGAATCTCATTAGCACTGTTGTTAACTGCTTGTACTACTGAAGCACCGGATTATCAGGGGAACTGGAAAAACACCCTGGAAAATCCAAAACTGGAAAATATCCTAGTCATTTCCAAGAATGGTGACAATTATTTCATTACCAATACTATTAAAGATAAAGCGACGGGTAAAACTGAAAAGAAAAATCCTGTACCTGCCTCAGTGGGCAAGAATGGTTTTCTTGAGGTCAATGCTGGTGCGGCTATGGTTGATTTTGCGATTGATGAGAAAACCGGCAATCTGGTGGGTTCAGGCTCGGTCTATAAGAAAGCAAAATAATCATATACACCTACGTCTACAGAAGATGTCATGAATATGAATGATTCATGACATTTTTTAGCTGAAAAAAATTAATAAGGCTTCAAAATCTTTAATGAAATATTCTACGTTCGCTCGAATTTCATCTATTTCATGCGCTGAATACTGATCAACGATGGCAATAACAATGATGCCTATGTTATTGAGAAAGGGGAAACGGTGAAAAACAGGGCAGGTGCTGTAATATACTTATAGCCATCACTGGGAGAAAAATGGCATTGTCTTGAGGGTAACCGTTTAATCCAACATTTTACAATTACAGATTTTTGGCCAAACCATCGTCAAAATTACCGTGTGACCTTTAATGAACCGGATCAGGTCAAAAATTTGTAAGACCAAAAACTAAGGGAACAATTTGGTGCAACAGCCTAATACCAAGATATGAACATTGAGTTCAAAAACGGGTTGATTCTACTAAAATGTCTCATCTTTTTATCTGGGATTTTTTATTTTTCAGAAATCATTCATTTTATTTTTTGGCATAGTTCCTGCTGTATTTAAATCACCATATTTATAGAGGAGAGCCATTCATTTGATCACTCAACAACAAGTATCGGTTAATTCAGTATGTATAAAAAACTGTACATACACTATAAAATAAAAGACATCAATAACTAAACCAAACTTAGTTTAAAGCAAGTTTCAAACGGCCCCGAGTGAGTTACAAGGGGCTTCTTTTTGCCTATATCTCATTTTTATTCTTATTTATCTCAAGAATCTGAAAACCTTTCCAGCTGAATGTAACAGAATTGGTCTTCGTTAATTCTTTTGATCATTGCTAACAGCTTTTATTATGCAAATGTATAAAATCAGTTAGATAGGATATTAAAACTGGAAAATATAATTAATCTTGAACAGAAGTTAAGCACAAAATTAGAGAGTTTATTTATTAGGTCTATTGCAGGAGAATAATGATGACAGATAATCAAGATCGTGAAAAATTATGGGAACTGATTAAAGAGATACGATTTTCAATGATCAGTCATAGTACTGAATCCCAGGAAATCCATGCACAACCCATGACTATGCTTAATTCTGAACGCATGAATGAAAGCCAGAACCTTTACTTTATTTTGAAAAATACCAATGATCTGGTGAATGCGATTGAATCTGGACGTAATCAGATTGGATTGTCCTTCGCTAAACCTTCAGATAGCATTTATGTGTCAATTAGTGCACATGCACATATCAGTACAAACTCAGCCCTGATTGATGAACTGTGGAACTCATCGGCTGAAAACTGGTTCGAAGGAAGAGATGATCCGAGTGTACGGGTTCTGGTTGCGGAAGCCGTCAGTGCCGAGTATTGGAATGTCACAGACAATAAAATGACCCAACTGTTTAAGGTGATGAAAGGAAGTCTTACCGGTAAAACGGATGAGCCCCATGCAGAGCATAAAAAAATGAATCTGTAGAAGGTTAAGATTGTCTCATTGAAGATCATTATTCTAAAAATAAATAAAATCTTGAAGTTTAAAAACCGGCTCTGTAGCGTAAAACTATAGGGCTTTTTTATCGGGTCATCGAGATAGTTGAATGATCATTTTACTTTTCAAAGGAAAGTTGAAATAGAGCCACTTCCTCATAAAAATGACTCGACAGGATTGCTGAAAAACGAACTAAAGCTAGCCTCATGCACTGAGGTAGAGGTCTGCTATGAAAAAAAAATATTGAATCTTTGGCAGATTTCTGTAGTTAGTCATATATCTTATAAAAATATTAATGAATAACCATTTTAAATTTGGCTTTTCCTCTAAATAATTGCCATAAAAATCTTCGATGGAAAAGATCAGATAATCTTGAGAAAATTTTTATAATTATTTCAATGATATGATTATTTAGTGGAAATTTTAAAAAACATAAAATATTGTTTTATATTAATTTATTTTAAAATAATTGAAGTTTTAAATTATTTGTTGTTCTTTTACCTAAAGAGATTAGATATTTGCAGCAGTTACAAAATATTTTTTAAAACTCCTAAAAAATCGGCTTGATTTGCTCTTTTTTTGTGTATAATTTCGCCAAATTAAAACCCTGGTTGATTTATAGAAAATATCTATAATTCTTCCGGGGTTTTTCTCTGGAAATTATCCTGAAAGGGACGGCCAAAAAACCTATTTCTTGTGGTGGCACACATATGTTTTTAACTAAAACAGCACATCTGGATCATGCAACTCAGCACTCTGCACAGCGCTTATCTACATTACTGAGCTTCTTTAGTTTAGGTCTCAGTACAGCAGCATGGGCTCCGCTGATTCCTTATGCACAGCAGCGACTTCATTTGAATCATGCCGATTTTGGTACCTTATTGCTATGTATCGGTGCAGGTTCCATGCTGGCAATGCCTGCAACAGGTTTACTGATCCAGAAAGTGGGGTGTCGTGCCATTATTTCCGTAGCCGTTTTATTGTTGCTCATGGTTTTACCCACCTTTGCCTTAAGCAGTAGTATTTTGATCATGGCCATTGCTTTGTTCCTGTTTGGTACAGCTGCGGGTAGCCTGGGTGTGGCAATTAATTTACAAGCTGTGATTGTGGAAAAAAACAGTGCCAAAAGCATGATGTCGCAGTTTCATGGCATGTGTAGTTTAGGTGGTCTGGCCGGAGTCATGACTGTTACTGCCTTACTTGCAGCGGGTGTGAGCCCCTTGATGAGTGCTTTGGCAATTTGTCTTTTATTGATGGTTTTGAGCGTCATGGCTGTGCCTAACAGTTTAGCGGTCATTGAAAAGGAAGCAAAAAACGATACTACTGAAGTTGAAAGCAAGACCAAAAAATTCCCCAGTCCGTTAATCATTTTAATGGGTCTGGTGTGTTTTATTGCTTTTCTTTCAGAAGGTTCGGCAATGGATTGGAGCGGAATTTATCTGATCAATGAATACGGCGTAAAACCTGCTTTAGCTGGTCTGGCGTATACCTGCTTTGCAATTGCCATGACTTCGGGGCGTTTTGCAGGTCATTATTTAATTAAGGCTCTGGGTGAAAAAAATATCATCATCTACAGTGCAGTTTGTGCAGCGCTTGGACTGTTTACGGTGGTGGTTGCTCCACACTGGATTGTGGTTTTATTAGGCTATGCTTTACTGGGCTGGGGTTGTTCGAATATTGTTCCGGTGATGTTTTCACGTGTGGGCCGTCAAAGTGTCATGTCTAAAGCAGCCGCATTGTCATGTGTCTCTACCATGGCGTATACAGGCTCTTTATTGGGACCTGCTTTGGTTGGGATTAGCAGTGAAATGATGGGCTTGTCTGTCGTCTTTGGGTTTATTGCGACTTTGCTTTTAACCATTGCTTTTTTAAACCGTTTTACTCAGGTCAAAGCTTCTTAATATCTTGATTTAATTTATTAAAATAGAACGAGCATATTCAAGAGTTGATATGCTCGTTTTTTATCACTAAAAAATATAAAATTCTTGTTTTAAATACTTAATAATTCGCAATTTTCTGACAAGATTTTTTTAGTCAATGAGGGGAGGATATTCACTTTTTCAGCGCCTTTCAGATCGGCTAAAAATGCATTACGCCAGTCATTGATATCAAAACTTTTTAAGCCATTCATTAATTGCTGATAACGTTCCAAACGTTCCGATTTTGCCATGGTTAAGGCTTTTTTTAATGCATGAATCATGCTGCTGCAATTTTCAGGATCGACCATTAATGCTTCAGACATCTGTGCTGCTGCACCGGTATATTTTGAAAGAATTAGTACTCCCGGATTTTCCGGGTCCTGGGCCGCGATAAACTCTTTGGCTACCAGATTCATCCCGTCACGCAAAGAATTTACCCAGCAAATATTGGCTTGCCGATAAATTTTCATTAATACATCATGTGAAATGGTGGCATGGGTGCAGTTAATCGGTAACCAGTCATCTTGAGAAAATTCCTGATTAATCAAATCCACCTTGGACTGTAAATGCTCAAATAAATCTTTATACGCGGCAATTTCCATACGGCAGGGACAGGCAATTTGTATGTCGGTAAGATGCTTATGGTATTCAGGATTGCTCTGTAAAAATGCTTCCAGGGCATTAAACCGTTCGATTAACCCTTTGGAATAATCAATGCGATCGACACTAATAATGGTTTGCTGATCACTTAGACTCTCAAATTCAAATATAGTGGAAGTATTTTCATCTTTTTGCTCGGCGACTTTTTGTATCAGTTCGGGGTTAACCCCAATCGGATAACATTGCACAGTGACCTGATGATGATTAAAGCTCAACATGTGAGTATTGATAGGCTGAGTAGCCAGATAATGACTGCACACTTGCATACATTGCTGCTGGTCATGTTCAGTTTGTAAACCCACAACATCATACTGGCAAAGGTCTTGAATCAATGATTGTGCGGTAGGAATTAAATTCCAGATCTTTAGGCCAGCAAAGGGAATATGCAGGAAAAATCCAATTCTATTTTTCATGCCCATTTCCCGACAATAACGCGCCACACTTAAAAAATGGTAATCATGTACCCAGATCAAATCGTCGGGCTCGGCCATTTGTTTGAGCTGTCTGGCGAATAGCTGATTAACCTGTTGATAGGTCGTGTATTGCTGAGCTTGGTATTCAATTAAATCGGCGCGATCATGCATTGCTGGCCATAAAGTATTATTGGCAAAATCACAGTAATAGTTTTGGTACTGCTCTTCAGTTAAAGGACATGTAACGTATTCCACATCTTTATATTCAGTTTGATTAAAGAGCGGCTCTTGATGGTTGGCGATTTTTTCACCATTCCAACCTAGCCAGATTCCACCAATATCAGCAAGTGCATCTTGCAAGGCCACGGCTAATCCCCCAGCGGTAGATTTATCGGGATTGGGTAAACTGACACGGTTCGATAATACGATTAATCTAGACATGCTTTTTCTCCCTCTGATACTTGAGACAGTCTCAAACAATGTTCTTCTAAGAATTGTGAAAATAAATCAAGAAAATCAGTAACATCTTCAATATTTTTTAGTCGGTAATGCGCCTGGGTAGGTTCTGGTCCAACTTTTATACTGATACCTTCTAACTGATTGATAACTTTGAAGCCAGATTCGTCGGTTTTGTCATCCCCAATGAAAATAGCGAATACATCATTAAGATTTAAATACTCCAACATCGTTTGAATCGCTTGTCCCTTATCTGCCTGTTGAGGGAGCAATTCAAATACATATTTCCCTTCATTTATTTTCAGTTCTGGGTAGGTTTCTAGAGTTTCTTCAGTAATTTGTTTTGCAATATCAGCAAGTTCAGGATGTTGACGATAATGTATGGCAACAGAATAGGTTTTGTTTTCAATCAACAATTGAGGATAGGGCTGACAGCGTTTTAGAATATCGTCTTGTAATGAAGAAAAATGAATTGCATTTGTAGCAATACTGAATTGAGTGTCGTCATCGATTTTTATTTCCAGGCCATGCGTACCTGCTATGGGCATTTTTAAAGGAAACAGGAGTTTTGAGGCAACCTTGACTGAACGACCGGTAAGAAAGATGATCAAAACATTCAAATGACTTAACTGCTGTAAAGTATTTAAGGTGGTGAATGAAATAAAACTTTGAGAGGGATCAGGATGAAATTCTGAGATTGTTCCATCAATATCCAGAAATAAACAATACTTTTTATCTCGGGATAAATAAGGAATTATAAATTGTAGCAAGTTATGAGCATAATGTTGATCGGAGTGATAATAAGAACTTGAGTCACACATATTTACTGCCTATTAGTTATTTGATTCATTCATAAATATCATTAAAAAAATAATTGAGGGATAAAAATATTATTAAAGCTACATAGAATAAATAAATTTTACATAGTTTATGCTTATTTTATTTTTGTCTAATTTGAAATATGTACCTGAGTGAGATTAAAAAAATATAGATTTTAAGGTGTTAGAATGTAGATAAAGTCTCATTCCAAGTATTTTTTTACATTTAAAATCCGATTAAAAATACTTGCAAAATCAGCCAAAAAATAAATTGTAATTATTGATATTTAATGAATATATAGTTAAAAAATAAGGTATTAAACTTGCTAATTAAATATTTTTGTATAACATGGTTACATTTTATATAACTTTGATTACACGAATGTACATTGACGTATATTTGTCACAATGCAATATTTTTTCTATGAAAAAATATTGCATTTATAATTCAAGTGGATATTCACTTGGAGTGTTTATTAGACATGATCTTGAAATGATATTTAAAAAGATTAATAACGTCATCTTCTTGATTATAAATTTGAATTGAAAATTATTATCCTTTTTTAAGGAGGAAGTATAAGCCTTATTGTTATCGATTATCCTTGTAAGCAAAAAATGATTTATTAATTTCTTTAGTTTGTAGAAAATTTAACCATAATTACTTTATAAAAAATATTGTTATAGAATTTAATTTGTAATTTGGTTAAATCAATCTAAAAATATTTATATAGGTGGATAAGCATGAATATGCAAAATGAATTATGTACTCTGGAACAAATTTATAATTTTTTACTTATGCGTCCTTATTTTCATAAGAACACCCAGTTCGAGAAGTTAAAAGAATTTTTTTATGAAATCCATGGCGGTTTTTTTGAAGTTAAAAATTCTTATAGCAATTAAAAGCGACTGATTAAAGTCGCTTTTAATTGATTCAATCTGATGTTGTTAATGGATACGTACCCAAGTCTGGCTTCGACCAAGGGCAGATATACCAATGTAGCCTCGACCATTTAAAGTTTTGCCATCTTCAGAGAGTTTGGCATTAAAGCTATAAGTTTTACCATTTTTAGGATCGGTAATTTTTCCGCCATCATAGCTATTGTTCCCCGCTTTTTTCAGTCCAGATACGATCTGTACGCCTTGAAGCGGTTTATTATAAAATTTACCCTTACACTTGGTACATTTTTCTCCTTCAGTGCCTTCCAATACATCTACAATCTTTGCTGAAAGCACACCCTTCGATGTTTCAGTAAATTGAACCACAGATAAGGGTTTCTTGGTCACATCATCAATCGTTTTCCATTTGCTTCCATGTAAGGGGTCGGCAGCCAGAGCCAGTGTGGAAACGAGCGACAGTCCGATTATGCTTAGCGTTGTTTTTATCATCATTTGACCTCAACTGATTTGAGTAAACCTTTTTTGTAGAAATGCTTGAAGTCGTAGTTCGAGTTCAGACTTCTAACAGGCACAAAATGCAGGTTTGCAGTTTGTAGCTAAAATCTTATTAAAAGATTTGGTATCTATTGTGGAAATTTTTATGAGCTTATGTGTGGAACCCTTTAATTCAGTGTAATTTTTATTTTCTTTTTCTACATAATTTGATTGAAATTTACTTTATTTCACAATTCATGATGAAGCTCCACATGATGTCTAGTCGTGACTTATACCTGAGTAAGACCTACATATTTAGTAAAGTGTCTGGAAATATTGTCTTGATACTGCCAGATCTAAGTTGTCCTATTTTAAGCATTTCTAATGAATAGGCGACAACAGCAGACAAAAGTTATCAATCAGGCAAAATCCCTCTATAATACCGTCCATCATTTCTAGGGTCAGTCGTTTGCTTTGTTATACGAATGACGCTAGTCACACTATTTTTTAAGTCAGTTTCTTATCTGTAATTCGGCTTATATTTTATTTTCTGGTTTTTATGTGTTGCACTGACACATAAGAATATTTAGGTGCTCGCATGGAAATTAAGGTCAATTATCTTGACAACCTTCGACAAGAAGCCAAGTTCGATGATTTCACGGTAATCGCCGATCAACCCATCCGCTATAAAGGTGACGGTTCAGCGCCGGGTCCCTTCGACTATTTTCTCGCATCATCTGCATTATGTGCCGCTTACTTTGTAAAGGTGTACTGTGCAGCGCGTGACATTCCAACCGATAATATCCGTTTGTCGCAAAACAATATTGTCGACCCGGAAAACCGTTACAAGCAGATTTTTAAAATTCAGGTTGAATTACCGGCTGATATTTCCGAAAAAGACCGCCAAGGTATTTTGCGCTCCATTGATCGCTGTACGGTAAAGAAAGTGATTCAAACTGGTCCGGAATTCGTAATCGAAGAAGTGGAAAGTATTGATGCCGATGCTCAAGCTTTGCTGATGCCGAGCTTGACTTCGGAAAGCAGTACTTATATTCCGGGTAAAGACCTGCCATTAGAAGAAACCATCGCCAATATGTCCGGCATTATGGCGAATCTGGGCATGAAGATTGAAATCGCATCATGGCGCAACATTGTACCGAATGTGTGGTCTTTACATATTCGTGATGCACAATCGCCGATGTGCTTTACCAACGGTAAAGGTTCGACCAAAGAAAGTGCTTTGGCTTCCGCTTTGGGCGAATTCATTGAACGATTGAACTGTAATTTCTTCTATAACGACCAGTTCTGGGGGCAAGAAATTGCCAATGCTGAATTTGTGCATTACCCGGATGAAAAATGGTTCCAGCCAGGTCCAAATGGGGAATTGCCAAAAGAAATTCTGGATGAATACACTTTAGAAATTTATAACCCTGAAGATGAACTGCTCGGCACACATTTGTATGATACCAACTCGGGCAATACTGCGCGTGGTATCTGTTCATTGCCATTTGTGCGTCATTCTGATGGTGAAACAGTTTATTTCCCATCCAACCTGATCGAAAACCTGTATCTTTCCAATGGTATGAGTGCGGGGAATACCTTGGCCGAAGCCCAGGTCCAGTGTTTATCTGAAATTTTTGAACGTGCCGTTAAACGCGAAATTTTAGAAGGTGAGCTTGCACTTCCGGATGTGCCTGAACATGTACTGGCAAAATATCCAAAAATTGTTGAAGGGATCAAAGGTCTGGAAGAGCAAGGCTTTCCGGTACTGGTTAAAGATGCGTCTTTAGGCGGCCAGTATCCGGTAATGTGTGTGACTTTGATGAACCCACGTACCGGTGGTGTATTTGCCTCTTTTGGTGCACATCCGAACTTTGAAGTCGCTTTGGAACGGAGTTTGACTGAACTGCTCCAAGGTCGCAGTTTTGAAGGCCTGAATGATCTGCCTAAACCGACATTCAGCAGTAACGCGGTAACCGAGCCGAATAACTTTGTCGAGCACTTTATTGATTCCAGCGGTGTCGTGTCATGGCGTTTCTTTAGTACCCAGTCTGACTACGCGTTTGTAGAGTGGGACTTTACCAACCAAGGTCAAAACTCCAATGCTGAAGAAGCGGCAATGTTGTTCGGCATTCTGGAAGATATGGGCAAGGAAGTGTACATGGCCGTGTACGAGCATTTAGGTGCAACCGCTTGCCGTATTTTAGTACCGGGTTATTCGGAAATTTATCTGGTTGAAGATTTAATCTGGGATAACACCAACAAAGCCTTATTGTTCCGTGAAGATATCCTTAACTTGCACCGTTTGGATGAAGACCAGCTGGTCGCTCTGGTTGAACGTCTAGAAGATGTTGAAGTAGATGATTACACTGAAATTAGTACCTTGATTGGTATCGAGTTTGACGACAATACGGTATGGGGCCAGCTCACCATTCTGGAATTAAAACTGCTGATTTATATAGCTTTGCAAGAGTTTGAAGAAGCCAAAGAGCTGGTGGAAACTTTCCTGCAATACAATACCAATACCGTTGAGCGTGGCTTGTTCTATCAGTGTATGAATGTAGTGCTCGAAGTAGAACTTAACGATGACATGGATCTGAATGATTACGAAGCCAATTTCCGCCGTATGTTTGGTGATGAGCGTATGGATGCGGTGATCGGCTCGATGGACGGCAGTATCCGCTTCTATGGTTTAACTGAAACCAGCATGAAGCTTGAAGGTTTGGACCGTCATTTACGTCTGATCGATAGCTACAAAAAACTGCATGCAGCACGGGGCAAAACTTTGTCAAAGTAAACTCTTATTGAGGAGGACTCAGGTTTTCCTCTAATGCGAATATAAGCAAGAAAACGGTTTGTTCATAATGAATAAGCCGTTTTTTATTTTGAAAACCGCTTCAATTATTTCCTGATGTTTTTTTAAATTAACTTTTATGGGATAGAGAGGTGTAGATGAACCATTGGTAGTATTCCTGGTCTCTAACAAAATATTTATCCTTTGGGTTGATTTCAGATCATCATAAGCAACTTTTATCTACTAAATACAGATTCATCCTTATATTTTCAAGTCATGTTTCAAGTCTAAATGAAGTCCTCGAATTGAAAGTGTTAAGCCGCTGCAAATAAAATTTTAGCAGCCTATAAAGGCTGTAAAAAGTAAGTAAATATATGAAATTATTAGTATTAACTATAAGCCTGATAAGCTGTTTAAGATTATTTTTTTGAAACTAAAAATAGCCAGTGCTTAATATTTTTTTATGGTTCAGGGTATCAAGCCAAACTTTGCGCTATCAAAGCCCATCCCATTTTTAATTAGTCATGCCTTCGACTAGAGCATAGAATGAGTTCACTTTTGTTGTACTGGCGTTAGGCATATGGCAGTAAGCTGGATTTTCTTCACTTTAATGGCAGCATTTATGCAGGCCTGGCGTAATGCCTTTCAAAAACAGCTGAGTACTACAGTCGATGTCTGGGGAGTCACGCTGGCTCGGTTTATTTTTGGATTGCCATTTGCTGCTCTTTACCTCGGCAGTCTGTATTATTTCAAGCCGGTTGAAAATATCGTCCACTTCACGCCAAAGTTCTGGGTCTACATTGTGATTGCAGCTTCTAGCCAGATTTTAGCCACTGCATTGATGGTACAGCTGTTTAAGCAAAAAAATTACGCGATTGGGGTAGGGCTGGCTAAAAGTGAAGCGATACTGGCCGCGATTATTGGCGTAACTTTTCTGGCTGACCATTTGTCCTTTCTGGCCTGGATTGGGGTGGCACTGGGTGGTTATGCGGTATTTTTGCTGAGTAAAGGCCAGCAGATAGCAGGGTTCTCAGCCAAAACACTGGCTATTGGCATCGGAAGCGGTTTAAGTTTTGCCATTACTTCACTACTGGTACGAGAAGCCAGTTTAGAGCTCACAAATTTACCAAATTTACACCGTGCAGGATGGGTATTACTGCTGGTGATCAGTTTCCAGTGTATCAGTATGCTGCTTTATCTGGGGCTGTTTAGTCGCCGTACTTTAATTGCCATGTGGCAACGTCTGGGCCTAACTTTTAAGGTAAGTGTGTGCAGTTTTATGGCATCGCTCGGCTGGTTTACTGCCATGAGCATGATGAGTGTACCGGTGGTGAAAACCTTAGGCCAAATCGAGATTCTGTTTAGTATGCTGATCTCGGCGTATTTTTTTAAAGATAAATTGGCCCGCTCGGAACATTGGGGATTGGTCTTGGTGGTGATTGCTGCAATTTTAGTGATCTGGGCCTGATGCGAGAAAAAGATGGAAAAGATAAAAAGCCACTTCGAAAAGTGGCTTTTTTACTCTTGCTCTGTGCTTTTTTAAGCTGCAATAAATTTTTGCACCGCCTGATTAAAGGCTTCAGGTTGCTCTACATTGGAAATATGCGAGGCATTGATTTCAAACAGCTGACTATGGGCAATACGTTCTTGCATGAACTGACCATCAGCCACTGTAGTTACCGGATCTTGCTGACCTGCTATTACCAGTACCGGCACAGGAATATCTTTCAGCTGTTCACGTAAATCCGCTTTAGCCAAAGCTTCACAACAGCTTGCATAACCTTCGCTGCTGCCAGCTTCCAAGTCGTTTTGAAGATTTTCAACTACTGTTGGGTTGCTTTGGATAAAGGGTTCGGTAAACCAGCGTGATGCTGCGGTAGAAGCGATTGGTTGTAGGCCTTGTTCACGTACCAATGCGGCACGCTCATTCCAGGCCTGTTCCTGACCAATTTTGGCTGCGGTGTTGCAGACAATCACGTGGCTAAAGCGTTGTGGATAATGAATAGCGAGCCATTGACCGGTTAAACCACCCATTGAAATACCGCAGAATGCAGCTTTTTCAATTTTTAAATGATCAAGCAGGTTGATAACATCTTGACCCAGTTGATCAAGGCTATAAGGACCTTGTGGCGCAGATGAAGCCCCATGACCACGGGTGTCATAGCAAATCACAAAATAATCCTGTTTGAAGTGATTAAATTGTTTTTGCCACATCCCATAATTGGTGCCGAGTGAATTAGAAAAAATCAAGGCTGGGTTGGCTGCATCACCAAAAGTCTGGTAATTGATCTGGGCATCGTTAGATGTAAAAGTTGGCATTAAAATCCCTCCCGACCTCCCTTTCTTGCATTTGATTCAAAGCAGTACTTTGAATCTACATTCAGGGAGGAGGTTTATATTTTTAATAGTCTGTTAGACACGTTCAATAATCAAAGCGATGCCTTGACCGACACCAATACACATTGAGCAAAGAGCGTATTTACCGCCAGTCTGTTCAAGCTGGTTGAGTGCAGTCGTCACAAGACGTGCGCCAGATGCACCGAGTGGATGACCCAAAGCAATCGCACCACCGTTTGGATTGACTTTCTCTGAACCATCTTCAATGCCCAAGTCACGGGTACATGCCAAAGCTTGTGCTGCAAAAGCCTCATTCAGTTCAATCACGTCCATCTGTTCAATAGTCAAACCTGTTTGTGCCAATAATTTCTTGATGGCAGGTGCAGGACCAAAGCCCATAATGCGTGGTTCAACACCCACGACGGTTGAGCCAATAATTTTGGCACGTGGTTTTAAGCCGTGTTGAGCAACTGCTTCGTCAGATGCAATTAATAGGGCAGCCGCACCATCATTGATCCCGGAAGCATTACCTGCAGTTACGGTACCATCGGCTTTCACGACTGGCTTGAGTTTTGCCAAAGCTTCTGGTGTTGTTGCACGTGGATGTTCGTCTTTATCCACTACAACAGCATCGCCTTTACGTTGAGGAATCACCACAGGAATAATTTCTTTGGCAAAGAAACCACGTGCTTGTGCAGCAGCAGTACGTTGCTGGCTGGTTAAAGCAAACTGGTCCTGATCTGCACGGTTAATATTGAACTGTTCCGCCAGGTTTTCAGCAGTTTGCGGCATGGTTTCTACGCCGTACATTTCTTTCAGTTTCGGGTTAATGAAACGCCAGCCCATGGTGGTGTCTTCAATTTTTTGACTACGACCATAGGCAGATTCAGATTTACCCATCACAAATGGCGCACGACTCATTGACTCGACACCGCCGGCAATAATCAGTTCAGCTTCGCCCGCTTTGATGGTGCGCGCAGCCATAGCAATGGCATCCAGGGATGAACCGCAAAGACGGTTAATCGTCGTTGCTGGAACCTGGTAAGGCAGGCCTGCAAGCAGGGAGGACATACGCCCCACGTTACGGTTATCTTCACCGGCCTGGTTGGCACAGCCATAAATCACGTCATCAACCTGTTCCCAGTTCACCGATGGATTGCGTTCCATTAAAGCTTTGATTGGAAGTGCACCCAAGTCATCGGTACGAACAGGAGCCAGTCCACCGGCATAACGGCCGAATGGGGTACGGATGGCATCTACGATATAGGCATTTTTCATTGTGTATTTCTCACATATTTAAAAGAAGAAAACTTCTCCCTTTTTTAAAGGGTGAGAAGCATTGCTTCGCAAGGGAGGGATTTAATGAAGTAGTTTTATTCCTCAAATCCTCCCTAAATCCCTCCTGAACATGTTTTAAAGCACTGCTTTAAAAACTAAGTGCAAGAAAGGAGGGACTTCCCCTTAATTTGATTGAGTCGCATCAATCAGTTTGGCACTGGTCATCGACTGCAATTCTTCAAATGACAGACCTTCGACTTTCTCAATCACTTTCATGCCGTCGCTTGTTACATCAATCACACACAAATCGGTATAGATCCGGTCGACACATTTCAGGCCAGTCGCAGGGTAAGCCAACTCAGCGACGATTTTTGGCTCGCCTTTTTTAGTCACATGATCGGTGGTAATGAATACTTTTTTCGCACCAACGGCTAAGTCCATTGCACCGCCTACCGCAGGAATCGCATCCGGTGCACCAGTATGCCAGTTAGCCAAGTCACCATTTTCTGCGACCTGGAAAGCACCGAGTACGGCGATGTCCAGGTGACCACCACGCATCATGGCGAATGAATCACCGTGATGAAAGAAGGCACCACCTTCAAGTAAAGTCACAAATTCTTTACCAGCATTGATCAGTTCAGGATCACGGTCTTCTTCAGCAGGAGGAGGACCGAAAGCCAACAGGCCATTTTCAGAGTGCAAGAATACGTCTTTGTCTGAAGGCAGGTAGCTGGAAATTTTGGTGGGTAAGCCAATGCCGAGGTTGACATAGGCGCCATCAGGAATATCTTGTGCCACACGTTCAGCGATCTGGTCACGGGTCAGTTTGCTATAGCTCATGGTTTCTCTCCGATACCGATTATTGTGCAGGTTTAACTTGAACAACGTGTTGAACAAAAATTCCCGGGGTGATGATGTGTTCAGGATCCAGTGCACCCAGTTCAACCACTTCAGCAACCTGAGCAATAGTCACATCAGCAGCCATGGCCATGATCGGACCGAAGTTACGCGCAGATTTACGGTACACCAGGTTGCCCCAACGGTCGCCTTTATGCGCCTTGATTAAGGCAAAATCCGCCTTGATCGGGTTTTCTAAAACGAAGTCTTTGCCTTCATAGTTCAGGGTCGGTTTGCCTTCAGCCAGCAATGTTCCGAAACCTGTAGGTGTATAGATTGGACCCAAGCCCATACCAGCAGCTTGAATACGGCAAGCCAGGTTACCTTGAGGAACCAGTTCCAGTTCGATTTTGCCGGCACGGTAAAGTTCGTCAAACACCCAAGAGTCAGACTGACGCGGGAAAGAACAGATGATCTTGCGCACAGCACCGGTCTTTAAAAGTTTGGCCAGGCCGTAATCGCCATTACCAGCGTTGTTATTTACAATAGCCAGATCTTTGATGCCAAGCTCAATCAGGCCATCGATTAGCTCTGCCGGCTGACCCGCTGTACCAAAACCGCCAATCATGATGGTCGAACCATCTTTAATTTGAGAGAGGACTTCCGTTAATGAAGCCACGCTTTTATCGATCATAATCGTTCCTAACGCTAAAATTATTTAGTTTCAGTTTGGGAGAGGGAAACAGTGTTGGACACTGCGGGACCTGTTTTGGGTTTGCTTAATAAAAGATGGGCGACGAGACCGATACAAATGCCCCAAAACACCGAACTCAATCCGAGGAAATGCATACCGGATGCCGTAGCTAAAAAAGTGATTAAGGCTGCATCACGTTCGCTTTCATCTTTCATGGCCACTGAAACATTGGTGGCAATGGCACCCAATAGGGCAAGGCCTGCAAGCGCTGCCACCAGTTCTTTCGGCAGCAGGCTGAACAGCATGACAATACTGCCGGCAAATAAACCGCCTAAAATGTAAAACACACCATTGGCGATTCCTGCGATATACCGTTTATCTTTAAGTTCATGTGCATCCTTACCCATACACAAAGCAGCGGTAATAGATGCCAAAACAATGGTGATGCCACCCACGCAAGCCACAGCAAGCGATGCAATACTGGTGGTAGTGATAATCGGTTTTGCAGGTGTGTCATAACCACTGAGTTTCATAATTGCCATGCCAGGCAAAAACTGCCCGCTAAGGCTGACCAAGATTAGTGGAATCGCCAGATTCAGCATGCCATTGATTGACCATTCAGGGTTAATCCACTGCGGAATGGCAAGACTGAAATCGACAGTGACTGGATTCATTTTGCCGAGGATTAAACTGAGTAAAACTCCTGCAAACAGTACCCAAACCATGCTGTAGCGTGGACTTACGCGCTTGGATACTAAAAAAACCAGTAGCATGCCAAACACGATCAAAGGCATGCTGTTTGTAGCAGTGAACAGTCCCAAGCCAAATTGAAATAAAATTCCGGCCATCATGCCCGCTGCAATGGATTGGGGAATCCATTTCAACAGCTTGTCGAAATAGCCTGTCAAACCAATAAAAAGAATCACCAAAGCAGCCGTGATATAGGCAGCGACCGCTTCATTTAATGAAATATTGGGGAAGAGCGTGACCAACAATGCCGTGCCGGGCGCTGACCAGGCAGTGATGACCGGGACTTTGTACTTGATTGATAAAAAAATCCCTGCAACTGCTGCACCAATGGAGATGCCCCAGATCCATGAAATCATCATGCTGGGGTCAACGTTGGCTTTTTGTGCCGCCTGGAAAAAGATGATCAACGGCCCGGAATAGGAAATCAGCACGGCTAGAAATCCTGCAACCGTTGCTGACACAGACCAGTCATCTTTTAAGCTTTTAAACAGGGTCGTCATTGCTACTGCCTCCATGCTGATAAATCAATGATCCTGTACCACGCCTATAATCAGGATTAGCCCTGATCACCACCACCAACAGGAACTACCGTTCCTGTCATATAAGAGGATTCGTCAGATGCCAGGAAAGTGATGGCATTGACTTGTTCCTGAATCGTGCCATAGCGTCCCAGGAAGGTACGGTCAATGGTTTGATCAACCACTTGCTGCATCCATTCTTTTTCAGATTCAGTCAGTGGGTTGGCATTGCGCGGTACTTTACGTGGAGGGGCTTCTGTTCCACCAGTTGCCACCGCATTGACACGAATACCATCTTTGGCATGTTCAAAGGCGAGGGAAGCGGTTAAACCATTCACACCACCTTTTGAAGCCGAATAAGGCACACGGTTAATACCACGTGTTGCAATTGAAGAGACGTTGACAATGGTACCTTGCTGATTCTTGATCATTTCAGGCAACACTGCGCGGCAGCACCACATGGTTGGAAACAGTGAACGATTCACTTCCTTGATAATTTCTTCTTCAGAAAATTCTTCAAAGGGTTTCATCCAGATGGCACCACCGACGTTGTTGATGAGCACATCAACACGGCCATAGGTCTCAATTGCTTGGGCAACCACAGATTCTGCACCTGCAAAGGTTTCCAGGTTAGCCTTGACGATAATTGCATCACCTTCTTGTGCTTCAATTTCCGCTAATGTCTCATCGACGTAATCAGATATATCTGCTAGAACAACTTGAGCACCTTCGCTAGCCACTTGTAGCGCTACACCGCGACCGATGCCTTGAGCGGCACCTGTCACGATCACAACTTTGTTTTCAAATCTTTTTGCGCGATTCATTTGATTCTCCAACTTAGTTTGCAGAGAATTTTTCGAACAGGAAGTTTGCTGGTTTAACACCTTCAGCTTCTAACCAGCCACGAACCGCTTCGACCATAAGGACTGGACCACATAAGTAGATGTCTACGTCACCACCGTTTAACCATTCATTATCAATATGGCCTGTGACATAACCTTTACGCTCATGTGCAGATTCCGGGTTTGCCACAACGGTACGGTATTCGAACCATGGTAATTTCGCCTGAAGTTCGTTAAGGCGCTCTAATGCAACCAGGTCAAAGTCGTTAGTTACACCAAATACCAGACGTACAGGCTGTTCTGAACCTTTTTCTTCCAGAACGGATAACATGGACAAGAATGGTGCAATACCTGTACCACCTGCCAGCATCACGACAGGGCGTGCAACATTACGTAAATAGAAGCTACCGAAAGGACCTGTAAAAGTCATTTTGTCGCCCACTTTAGCCGTTTGGCTCAGGAAGCTGCTCATTTTGCCGTTCGGAACGTTACGAACAACGAAACCGGTTTTACGGTCACCCGGTTTAGAGCTGAAAGAGTAAGAGCGGGTTTCAGATGTACCAGGAATACCGACATTGACATATTGGCCTGCCAGGAAATTAATTTCTAGCTCAGCAGCGTCAAGTTCGATTTCAAAAGTAATCGTTGATTCAGAGAGGTTCTCAACAGAAGTTAGAGTACCTTGATAAGTATGAATTTGAGTTTTACAAACATCAGAAGTTGCCTGAATCTGGAATACAGCATCAGACGTCGGGTGGCACTGGCAAGCCAGTACATAGCCTTCAGCCGCTTCTTCAGGTGTTAAAGCATCTTCGATATAAGTTTCTTCCGGCATATCATAAGTGCCTGATTCACAAAATGCACGACACGTACCACATGCACCATCACGGCAATCTAGCGGAATATTGATCTTTTGGCGATATGCTGCGTCAGAAAGAGTTTCACCGTCAACAACAGTAATAAAACGCGTTACGCCATCTTCAAATTGAAGTGCAACATTATGGTTTGACATGGCAAGTATCCTACAAATGAGTTAAAACATCAGGTGGCCCGGGCCAACATTCCATTGGGCCAAGGCCGGTTTTTAAATCTAATCAGCTTAGATGTGGTAAACATCAATAACTTGGTTGATATAGTCGTTTTTCAGTACCACGTACTTGTTCAGGATTTTTGGCTGTTCGCCAGAGAAATCGATCACATAACGCGACATACCGAAGTAGCTGTAGTTTTTCTTGTAACGGAAACTCAAAGTATTCCAGTTAAAACGTACAGTCACCTGGTCACCGTTTTGTTCCACAATTTCAATGTTGCTGATGTTGTGGCTGGTACGGGTATCCGGCATGGTTGCTGAAGAACGTTCAGTCTTGATACGGAATACACGGTCTTCCAAACCTTGACGGTCCGGATAGAAAATCAGGGAGATTTCAGACTGAGGATCTTCGGTCAAGGTGTCATTGTCATCCCAGGCTGGCATCCAGAACTGTGCATTCGGAGCGTAGCACGCTAACCAGTTATCCCATTGCTCGTCGTCCAGGAAGCGCGCTTCGCGGTAAAGGAATTGAGCAATATTTTCTAAAGTAATCGCGCTCATGCTTGTTCTCCTGCAGCAGCAATCTCTTTTTCAGCAGCAATTGCTTTTTTCATCAGTTTCAACCAGAACTCGTGTTGAGCCAGGTATAGACCTTCGTCTTCAGTTTTAACGCCAGAAAGTTTTGGTTTTAAACCGATTTCATTGGCAGCCTCATCTGGACCTTGGATCCAGTGTTTAGAACCGCGGCTCATATCATTCCATTCAAGCGCGATACCCTGGTAGCCTGCTTGACATGCGCGGAATTCTTCCAGGTCATCCGGAGTTGCCATACCAGACGCGTTGAAGAAGTCTTCGTATTGACGGATACGACGTGCACGTGCTTCAGGTGCTTCACCTTTAGGCGCGATACAGTAGATGGTTACTTCAGTCTTATCGACAGAGATCGGGCGCAGTACACGGATTTGTGAACCGAACTGATCCATGAAGTAAACGTTTGGATAGATACACAGGTTACGAGAACGCTCGATCATCCATTTCGCCATGGCTGCACCGTATTTCTCGGTGTATTCGTCTTTTTTCGGGAAGTTTGGACGGTCTTCCGGGTTTGCCCATTGCGTCCAAAGGAGCATGTGGCCATTTTCGAAACCGTAAGAACCACCGCCTTGTTTACCCCAAGAACCAGCACTCATCGCACGGATGTTGTCGCCGCCTTGTTTTTCTTTGCGTTGCTGAGTTGTCGCAGCATAGTTCCAGTGAACTGCAGAAACGTGATAACCATCAGCACCGTTTTCAGCAGTCAGTTTCCAGTTACCTTCGTAGGTATAGGTAGACGCACCACGCAGAACTTCAAGACCTTCTTCAGACTGACCAACGATCATGTCGATGATTTTAGTTGCTTCACCAAGATATTCTTCAAGAGAAGGAACGTCTGGATTCAAGCTACCGAACAGGAAGCCTTTGTAGTTTTCAAAACGTGCAACTTTTTTCAGGTCGTGTGAACCTTCTTTGTTGAAGCAGTCAGAATAACCGGCATCAGAAGGATCTTTAACTTTTAACAACTTACCAGAGTTGTTGAATGTCCAGCCGTGGAAAGGGCAGGTATAAGTTGCTTTGTTACCGCGTTTGTAACGGCAAAGCTCTGCACCACGGTGTGAACAGGCATTGATCATGGCATTCAGTTCGCCATTACGGTTACGCGCAATGATGATTGGCTGACGGCCAATGTTCGTGGTGTAGTAATCGTTGATATTCGGAATTTGGCTTTCATGTGCCAAGTAAACCCAATTGCCTTCAAAGATATATTTCATCTCTAAGTCAAATAAGGCTTCATCAGTAAATACTGAACGATGGAGTTTGAATTCACCTGTTTCATAATTTTCAACAAGTAATTCATCGATACGATCTAGATGGCTGGTATTGATTACAGGAATACGTGGCATGTCCGTTCTCCGACTTTCCAAATTTTAGGGAAGTCACCACAGCGCTTCATTGCCCTTCTTTGGGGAATGAAGCGTTGCAGTTCCTTGTTTGCTAATTAAGCGCTTGCGCGACGACGTTCAACTTCAGTAGAAGGTGCACCTTCTTTGTCTTTTTGAAGTACAACGTCGAACTGGATATGTTTGAAAGGACCTTTCAAGCCGCGACGCGCAATTTCAGCTTCGTCAGTAACGTCAACCGCAGTTGCTACCAGACCTTCGCGAGTACCGAATGCGAAGTCATCCCAAAGGTATTTGTCGCCTTCGATGTTGAACTGAGTTGTCAACTTGCGGTGACCTGGTGCAGAGATAAAGTAATGCACGTGTGCAGGACGCTGACCGTGACGAGAAAGCTTGTTCAACATGTGTTGTAACGGACCTTCAGGGTTCAAACCGTAACCTACAGGCATAGTGGTTTGCGCAGTGTAGTTACCGTTTTCATCACTCAGGATGGTACGACGAAGGTTGAAGTGCGACTGAGATTTGTCGAAGTAAGAGTAGTTACCGTTGCTGTTGGCATGCCACATTTCTACTTTAGCACCAGAAAGAACTTCACCATCAGTGTCAGTTACTTTACCTTCGATGATAAGTGTCGGGATTTTACCTTCTTCAGTACCATCGTCCATGCGAGCGAAACCTGTTGATTCAGGTGCACCAGCAACATATAGAGGGCCTTCGATTGTACGTGGTGTACCACCCGTTAAACCTGCTTTTGCATCAGCTTCATCAGCACGCAAGTCCAGGAAGTGTTCCAGGCCGATTGCTGAACCTAACAGTGCAAACTCATCAGCTTTTGCCATGTCGATCAGCGCTTCTACACCTTTCCAAACTTCAGACTGGCTCAGATCAAGATCTTCAATGGCTTGGTAAAAGTCTGTAACCAGACGAACAACAACTTGTTGTAAACGGGCATCTACTGGACCTTCAGAAGTGTCTACGTTACAAGCTTTAACTACATTTTCAATGGTTTGACGATCCATTTTATTACTCCTTGGAGGGGTGCTTTGGTGGCGAATATCTCTGCTTAAAGAGATAGATGGCTGCCACTTTCCTTGTTTGCTACTTGGTATGTTAAATATGTTTTTTTGTGAAACTGGAACAAAGGTTTATTCCAGTTTTCAGGGTTAAATCAGGTGTCATCTTCACGAACAGATGAGGGGTGACGGTTTAATGCCATCACTTCAATGTTCATGTAAGGGTAGAGTGGAAGACCCTGTAAAATGTCATGCAGTTCTTCATTGCTCTCGACATCAAAAATACTGATGTTTGAGTATTGGCCAGTAATGCGCCAGATATGACGCCATTTGCCTTGACGCTGCAATTCCTGTGAATAAACCTTTTCAACGGCTTTAATTTCATTGGCCTGTTCAACGGGCATATTACGTGGAATATTTACATCCATACGTACATGGAAAAGCATGGGTTTCTCCTGATTACTGACGACGCAAGTTGTCAATCTTGTTTTCATCCAGCTCAATACCCAGACCTGGACCGTTCGGAATCTCAAGTTCAAAGTTCTGATAGTTGAGCGGGGTTTTCAAAATATTTTCGGTAAGCAGCAATGGACCAAACAGTTCGGTTCCATACGCCAGATTTTCAAAGGTAGAGAAGACATGAGCAGAGGCAATCGTACCCACCGGGCCTTCCAGCATGGTGCCGCCGTACAGGTCGATACCTGCCAGTTTAGCGACTTTTCCAACCTCACAGCCTTCAACCAAACCGCCTGATTGGGCCACTTTTACTGCAAAAACTGATGCACCATTGTTACGTGCAATTTGATAAGCTGAGTGAGGACCCATCAAGGATTCATCCGCCATGATGGCCACATCAAAACGGCGAGTCAGGCGTCGCATTGCATCCAGATTGTCAATTGCACATGGCTGTTCAATCAGATCAACACCACCATCTTGTAACAACTGAATACCCTTGATCGCTTCAAGCTCAGACCAGGCACGGTTTACATCGACACGAATCGAGATGTCTTTGCCCAAGGCTTTCTTGATCGCCAGTACATGTTCAACATCTTCTTCAACCGGGCGTGAACCAATTTTCAGTTTGAACACATTGTGGCGTTTTGCCTCAATCATTTTCTGCGCTTCAGCAATATCTTTCTCGGTATTACCTGAAGCCAATACCCAAAGTACCGGAATACTGTTTCGTAAACGTCCACCTAATACTTCACTGAGTGGCAGGTTGAGACGTTGTGCCTTAATATCCAGCAGGGCAGTCTGAATGGCACATTTGGCAAAGCGGTTGCCATTAATATTTTTTTTGATTACCTGTAATGTTTGTGCAACATTTAAACCGGATAATGTTTTTAAAAGCGGTGCGAAATAAGTATCAATATTAACTTTGACACTTTCCGGGCTTTCTTCACCATAGCCTAATCCACCAATAGTGGTTGCTTCGCCCCAGCCTACATAACCATCTTCTGTGGTAATTTTAACCAACACCAGTGTCTGGGTTTGCATGGTTGCGACAGCCATCTTGTGGGGACGGATGGTTGGAATTTCCACCAGCAACGTTTCTATAGACTTATACATCTTTAAAATTCTCGATCTTGCTTTATGCCTGTCTTGTGATATACCTTAAAGGAATAGTTTTAATTGGTCGAAGATCAATTTTGCATTTTTTTATACTTTAAAGGTATTTTTAACTATGGAACTTAGACATTTACGCTA
Organism: Acinetobacter uliginosus; assembly: GCF_044130295.1. Classification (NCBI taxonomy): domain Bacteria; kingdom Pseudomonadati; phylum Pseudomonadota; class Gammaproteobacteria; order Moraxellales; family Moraxellaceae; genus Acinetobacter; species Acinetobacter uliginosus. The sequence goes on from NZ_JBIQOC010000025.1 coordinate 47,123, forward strand.
CTTCGTTGCAGTGGTTGAAGAGCAAAGTTTTACCAAAGCGGCTGAAAAACTCTTTATTGCTCAACCTCCTTTAAGCCGACAGATCCAAAATTTAGAGCAAGAGCTAGATATTCAGCTGTTTGAGCGGGGTAGTCGTCCACTTAAGACTACGGAAGCAGGACAATTTTTTTATCAGCATGCGGTTAAACTTTTGTCTAATGCTGAAGAAATAAAATCGATGACGAAACGTATCGGGATTGCCGATCGGACCATTACCATTGGTTTTGTCGGTTCTTTATTGTTCGGTTTGCTATCGCGCATCATGTTTCTTTTTAAACAGCAGCATCCTTATCTCAAGATTGAAATGATGGAAATGAATACCTATGAGCAGATTCAGGCGCTTAAAGAAGGAAAAATTGATGTCGGCTTTGGCCGTTTAAGAATTTCTGATCCTGCGATTAAACGTGTACTACTTCGTGAAGAGCCTCTTGTGGCGGCAGTGCATGCCAGCCATCCTTTAGGACAGCGTTCTGGTGTGAACCTGTCGGAACTGGTAGATCACCAGTTATTCTTGTATCCCAATACCGGTAAGGCCAATTTTGCCAGTCAGGTCCGTGGTATATTTTCCGAGTATGGACTGGAACCCAAAAATGTTCGTGAAGTACGTGAACTGCAGCTTGCACTCGGTTTTGTTGCAGCAGGAGAGGGCATTTGCCTGGTGCCGGAAAGTGCCAAAAACATTAAATTGGCGCATTTAAACTTTATTCCTATATTAGACAGTTTTGCGGTGAGTCCAGTCTTCATGGCCATTCGTAATATGGATGAAAGTGAATACATCCAGTTCCTGTTTGATGCGGTATATCAGGTTTATGACCTGGAAGCGGTGCAATATGATCGTGCCGTGTTCTGATCAGGCACAGTAAAAAACAACCCTAAAAACCTTAAATATAGAAAATTTCTCCAAATAATGAGACTCAATAAAATATTTTTATATAAAAAGGTGATGGGTCTCATGGTCTTTAATATATCTAAAGCATAGTAAATACAGGATTTTGACCTAAAGCAGACTTTATAGGTATAGAAACATGCCTATTCAGTTTTGGACATTTTTTCGCATCTTCTGCATTGTGAGCACCAGAAACTGAACTTCACAATTAGGAGGTGGAGATGTCTACAAATAAAGTGAATATTAATACGCTGATCGATGAGGCAAAATTTACGCCATTTCACTGGGGTGTGTTGCTTTGGTGTCTGTTGATCATTATCTTTGACGGTTATGACCTGGTAATTTATGGGGTAGCTTTACCACTCCTGATGCAGGAATGGGCACTCAGTACCGTACAGGCAGGTTTGCTGGCCAGTACTGCATTATTTGGCATGATGTTCGGTGCCATGAGCTTTGGTACTCTCTCTGACAAGATTGGCCGTAAAAAAACCATCATGATCTGTGTTGCACTTTTCAGTGGTTTTACCTTTTTAGGTTCTTTTGCCAGTAACCCTACTGAGTTCGGTATTCTTCGCTTCTTAGCCGGTTTGGGAATTGGTGGCGTAATGCCAAACGTGGTTGCCCTCATGACCGAATATGCACCAAAACGTATCCGCAGCACGCTGGTTGCCCTGATGTTTAGTGGTTATGCGATTGGTGGAATGTCATCTGCATTATTGGGCGCATGGTTGGTTCCACAGTTTGGCTGGAAAATCATGTTCCTTCTTGCCGGTACTCCATTATTACTTTTGCCGGTTATCTGGAAATTCCTGCCAGAATCGCTGATGTACCTGACTGTTAAAAAAGAAACAGAAAAGGCCCACGTCATTATCCAAAAATTGTCACCAGAACAGCAGATTACAGCTCAAACTGAATTTGTCCTGAATGAGGTGAAAAAAGGTGATGAAGCGCCACTCAAAGCATTGTTCCAGCAAGGCCGTAGCTTTAGTACCTTCATGTTCTGGCTGGCTTTCTTCATGTGCCTGTTGATGGTATATGCTTTAGGCAGCTGGTTACCAAAACTAATGATTCAGGCAGGTTATTCACTGGGCGCAAGTATGATCTTCCTGTTTGCCCTGAACATTGGCGGCATGATTGGCGCGATTGGCGGTGGCTACCTGGCAGACAAGTTCCACATCAAAAAAGTATTGACCATCATGTTTATATGCGGTGCATCGGCTCTGGTTCTGCTTGGTTTTAACAGTCCACAGTTTGTATTGTATGCCCTGATTGCCTTGGCAGGTGCCTCGACTATCGGTTCACAAATTCTGCTATATACCTTCGTCGCACAATATTACCCATCGACTGTACGTTCTACCGGCATGGGTTGGGCTTCAGGGATTGGCCGTATCGGAGCGATCGTAGGACCAGTACTGACCGGAACTTTATTAACTTTTGAATTGCCACACCAAATGAACTTCTTTGCCATCGCTATTCCGGGTGTGATCGCTGCGCTGGCTGTTTTCATGGTTAATCTAAAATCTTCTGTAGAAGGCCAAGCCCTTGCAGAATCTGCTGTCAAAAGCAGTCCTGTTGCACAAAAAGTCACCCAATAATTTCTTTACCTTTCCATTAATCTACTATCATCAATGATATAGATCGCCATCGTAAGCGATGGTGATCTGTTGCTAGAATTTGACGGCACAATAACAAGCGAGTTTAGGATGAACGCGAAAACATTAACCCAAACAACTGATTTACAAGCAACAACGGTTCGACCAAATATGCAGCGTACGCTCATGATAAGCATGATTGCATTAAGCATGGGAGGAATGAGTGTTGCAGCGCAAGCACAAACCCAGCAGCAAAATGAAATTGAACAGCTTAGACAGGAAGTTCAAGCTTTACGTAGTTTGGTGGAGCAGCAAAAAGTACAGAATGCACAAACTGCAACAGCAATTGCTAACATACAACGTACTGCAGCAACTGTGCCAGCGAACCCTGTATTAAAAACTGCCAAAGGCGCCGAGTTTAATTTATATGGTAATGTGCGTTTAGATGCCTCTTATAAGGTTGATGGCGGTCCTATCGATTGGCCATATAACCAGATCAATAACGTGGCACTGGAAGGTACTGCCGGAAATAGCGACCGTTTAAGCTCGACTTTATCTGCAACGCGTTTAGGCCTTGATTTTAAAACTCAGGCTTCTGAGCAAGAGGTCAAAGGTAAAATTGAAGTCGACTTTTTGGGTGGAGCTAACTTCGATAATCTGCGTATCCGTCATGCCTATGTAAATTATGGTAACTGGCTGTTGGGGCAAACCTGGTCAAACTTTGCAGTACCGGATTATATGCCAGAAACTATTGATGCAAATGCATACGTTGGTGGTGCTGTGAAACGTACACCACAAGTGCGTTATACCACCAAATTTAATCCACAAACCAATTTGGTATTAGCTGCTGAAGATCCTAAAGATAAATTGGTCACTGATAAGGTGATCACTCAGCGTTTACCGGCGTTAACCGCACGTTTAAATCATCAATTTGCAGATAACTTAAATGTCAGCGTACGTGCCATGGGTCATGAAAAGCGTATCAATTCTGAAGAAGAAATGGCATGGGGAGTAGGTGTAGGTGCAAAGTATGATGTCGTACCTGGTACCACCTTAAAAGCAGATTATTACCATGTTAAAGGCGATAGCAGCTTCGTATCATTTGCCAATAAAGGTGTTGTTGTAGAAGCAGATGGTAGTCTTGTACAAAACGAATTTGATTCTATTATGCTAGGTGTTACCCAAAAATTTAGTGACAAATTACATGGCACTTTGGGCTACGGCTATATGACTTTTGATAAAGATCAAAATTATCTGGATGCTCCAGGAAGTGCAGCTACAGCCAATAAAGACCTCTGGCAAGCCTGGGCAAATGTTTTTTATAGCCCAACCAAGCCTTTGAGTTTTGGTCTTGAATATGTCTATGGTGAACGTGAAACTTTTGCTAGCAAGACAGGTGAAGACAACCGCTTAAATGCAGTTGCAATCTATAACTTCTAATAGTCCCCTAAATAAAGACCTCTTATTATGCACTACATAGTAAGGGGTCTATTTTTATATGTATATTGTGATCATTTGAGAATCAAAACCTGAGCCAGAACAAAGCACAGCCATGGACTAGATCTTTTTTGCTATTACCTCATTGTGAACCACTCGTTTAGAATGACTAAATTTAGTATTTCTTGCCTCACATCCTCTAAAAAATACTTGCACTCGCAAATATAGACGAATTATCAACAGATCCTCATTTTCTATTATTGAATTTCGCATAGTGAAAATTAGTGCATAGCCACAATAAGGTCTATCAAAAGATCAATAGAGATATCTTGAATTTGGGCGACCCTTCCGTTTAAGTTAAACTGGCTTATGAATTTTAAAGTAGTAAAAATACGGAAATAGGTGTAAGCGGGGTTATTTTTCGTTTATCTTTATATGACTCATTTGAATCCTAGCCAATTCACAACAGGCCGATCGCTACCATAGTGTAATGGTTTAATTTCATGAGGCTTTTCAAAAAATCTTATTGTCAATAACAAGTTGAAGCATACAATTCTACAGAGCAACAGTACTTGCTGTTAGATGTACCAAGCTCTTAAGCTGAACTGGAGAGATTCATTGCGCGTTGTTCGCTATAAATTTGTGATTATCATCCTGCTGCTTATACTTGCAGCAAGCTATGCTCTATTTCGATGGTGGCAGGGACCTGTGTTACCAGGATATACCCTGACATACAGGCCTCTGGTGCAAAATGTAGTAGCGACTGGCCGTGTAGCAACCGTATCACGTGCTCAGGTGGGCAGCGAAATTACCGGTGTCGTTCTTGAGCGGTTTGTGCAGGAAGGTGATCAGGTGGTGCCGGGTGATTTACTGCTCGTCTTAAAATCGGATGAACTGCGTGCACAGGTACGACAAGCTGAAGTGGCTCTGACCGAACTCGCAACCAGCCGGCGTCCACAGGCAGTAGCAGAACTGGCCACTGCCAAAGCCCAGCTGGAACAGGCCAGTCGGGAAGCAGCACGTAGACGTAATCTAGAAGCTGGCATACTCTCAGCAGAAGAAATAGAACAGGCCGTGGAAGCGGAAAGAGTCGCCCGCAATAATTTTGAAACAGTACGTCTAAAAACAGCAGCATTGGCACCTGGTCAAGTCGAGGAAGCCAAGCTTCGTGAGCAACTTGCTGCAGCCCAGGCTCAACTGGCCAAAACTAAAATTCGCTCTACAGTCACCGGTACGGTACTCACTCTGGATGTGGAACCGGGTGATCTGATCCAACCGGGTCAGACTTTATTTAGCATCGCATTGAAGGGCAATACAGAAATTCGTGTGCCTTTAGATGAGCGAAATTTACCGCAACTTGCTTTACAGCAAAAGGCAATGGTCATTTCTGATGCCTATCCGGATCAAGCTTTTCCGGCCCGGATCAATTTTATAGCGCCAAGCATTGATCCGCAGCGTGGTACGGTAGAGGTTCGCTTAGCCGTCGATCCGGTGCCTGATTTTCTGCGTCAGGATATGACGGTGTCGGTGAATGTCGAGACCAACAGACGAGAGCGGGCATTGGCTATTCCAAACGATGCTTTAAGCAGTATCAAAGGCGATAAGGCCAGTGTGCTATTGGTACGTGATGGAAAAATAAAATATCAGCAAGTCAGCTTAGGTTTACGTGGCCTGGCCATGTCAGAAGTGGTTTCAGGTTTGAGTGATGGTGATCAGGTGCTGGCCAATGCCGAAGCACCCTTAACAGAGGGTGAGAGGGTACGCTTAAAACAGCAAAAAACACCCTGGAATCATCAGGCTGATGATACAAATAGTAAAAATGAATTACCGGTGAAATTCGATTGAAAAACTTTTTCGGGCGGCTCTGGACAGAATGGACAATCGCAATCAGTTTTTTGCGTGAAGGCCGTGCACAGTCCATCATGATTACTGTGGGTGTTGCAGTGGGTGTGGCTGTCATCATTTTTATCAGTGCTTTAATTCAAGGATTGCAGTCGAATATTGTCGAACGTACTTTGGGTACTCAGGCGCATATCCGTTTGCTGTCACCGGATGAGGTGAATCAGATTGTGCAGCCTGCTGCAGGAACGGTGCAATTATTGCAGGAAGACAAGCGGGCACAGCGCCTGCGCTCAATTAACAACTGGCAGCAGATTACTGAGACTTTAGATCAGTTGCCGGTACTGACCGCCGTATCTCCGGTGGTATCCGGGCCGGCCTTTGTGCAAAGGGGTGATGCCATTCAATCTGTCGCCTTGGTGGGTATTAATCTTGAACGTTATCAACAGATTATCCCACTGAGAGAATATCTGTTAAGCGGTCAGTTGCGCATCGGTGCAGACGATGTAATGATTGGCAGTCAGCTCGCCAAAGATCTGGGTGTGCAGGTGGGAAGCAAGTTACGGCTGGATACGGGGCGGGAGAACAGTGCATTGGTCAATGTGGCCGGGATCTTTGAACTTGGGGTACGCGAACTGGATGCGCGCTATGTGTATCTGGACTTGAAACAGGCACAGTCCTTACTCAGTTTACCTGGTGGAGTTACAGTGATTGACCTGACTATTTCAGATATTTTTGAGGCAGACAATATTGCTGCACAGATAGGACGCTTGACCTCATTAAAAGCCGAAAGCTGGATTAAAACCAATGCTCAGCTGATGAATGCAATTACCGCTCAGAGCCTGTCAACCAATATGATTATTATCTTTGTGGCAATTTCCGTGGCATTTGGAATTGCCAGCGTTATGTCGGTCAGCGTGGTGCAGCGTACCCGGGAAATCGGTATTTTACGCGCGACTGGCGCGACCCAATTGCAAATTTTACGAATTTTCCTGTTTCAGGGCGCAATATTTGGCCTGCTGGGTTCAGTTTTAGGCAGTGCGGTCAGTTATGGTCTGGTGTGGATATTCAACACCTTTGGCCCGGGTCTGTTTTACATTCCTCTTTCGATCAATCTGGTAATACTGGCCTTGTTACTGGCTACGCTGACTGGCGTACTGGCTGCTGCGATACCATCGCGCCGGGCAGCAGCATTGGACCCTGTGGAGGCGATTCGTCATGTCTGACCAGTCTCAGGAAGTACTGCGCCTAGAAGCGCTGCATAAATCTTATAATATCGGGCAGCCCAATGAAGTTGAAGTATTACATGGAATCGATTTGCGTATCGCCCGCAATGATTTTGCTGCGCTGATTGGTCCATCCGGTTCCGGTAAAAGTACCTTATTGAATATTTTAGGTTTGCTGGATAAACCTAGCAGCGGTGAGCTGTATTTGCTGGGTCAGCCAACCAGTCGCATGGATGATGCCGGACGTACTGCGCTACGCGGCAACAGTATCGGTTTCGTGTTTCAGTTTCATCATCTTATTCAGGCTTTTACTGCCTTAAACAATGTACTTATGCCGTTAATGCTGACACATGGCAAGCCGGACAAACAGGCACTGGAGCGAGCGCGTGAACTGCTTGCAGCAGTCGGTCTTGAACAGTTTGCGGATCGTAAACCGAATGAACTTTCGGGAGGGCAGCAACAGCGGGTGGCGATTGCCCGGGCACTGATTACAGAACCAGCGCTATTATTAGCTGATGAACCTACAGGGAATCTGGATACCCAGACGGCTGCAGAAATGTTTGAACTGTTCCGTAAAGTGCATCGCGAACGTGATTGTGCTGTACTGCTGGTAACGCACGATCCACGTCTGTCTGCGACCTGTGATCGCACCATCAATCTGGTCGATGGCCGTATTCAAAGTGATTCATCAAATCATTAAACCAGCTCCTTTATTTTAAAATTCTAATCTTGATCTTAGCTACCCACTGAACAGCGATATGCAGATCTCTATAAGAAAACAAACGCTGAATTAAAAGAAGAAATGGGTGATTGCTGATGTATAGGATCATTGAGTTAATCTTTATTTCTATTTGCATTTGTCTTGTTTCTTACGCTTTTTTCACTGTCATTTTCTATGTTTCAGGTTGGGGGATGGCTAAATGAAAATTAATGCAATTCACCAGATCGACCTTGCTGAATGTCCTCGTTGTCATTCAATCATGTTCAAAGGTCTTATTTCATTCCATTTAACTAGTTGCTTGGGGTGATCTTCATGTCTAATAAATCTGATCAAAAAAAACATCAAAACCCGTAAAAACACGGGGGAAAGTACCCTAAATAAGCAATTCCATAGTCCTGAGTCTAGTCTCCGGACTGATTTTTCTATCCCCATTTATAACATGCGGGTTACGATTGACTAAAAATGAATCAAAATAGGGCTGATTTAGATGATTACAAAAGATGATTTAATTTATTTGTTTATGCTGATTCAAATTTTAATTGTTGCTTTGATCTTGGCTTTTAAAGTGTTTGTTTGGTCAGGTTGGTATCAGTTCATTTTTGGCTAAAGTTCTTTGTGATCCGATAGGTTGTTGCTACTGAAATTAGTTTGGACGTTTATAAATTAACTTCCACAATAAAAATACAAACGTCCAAAGCTCACGGATTTCGGCATAACGTGTATTATGTTCATTAAGATACTTCACTGGAGAGATTAATATGTTGGTGAATCTCTCCAGTGAAGTTGCGCCAACGGCTGAGTTATGTAGGGCGCAATCTCGGATAT
>NZ_JBIQOC010000026.1:0-55073 GCF_044130295.1 Acinetobacter uliginosus
GTGAACCACCTGATCCCTTCCCGAACTCAGAAGTGAAACCTCTTAGCGCTGATGGTAGTGTGGGATTACCCATGTGAGAGTAAGTCATCGCCAGCTCATTATTCTAAAAAGCCCTCTGCATAAGCAGGGGGCTTTTTTTATGCGTGGGAAATATTTAGCTCCTAAGATTCGAGTCTAAACATTCTAATCATCAGATTTTGGAGTTTGCTGACTTTAAAATATTTCAAATCTTATCCCATCCAATTTGCATATTTCAAAGAATGAGTATGTTTAACCCTATAGGTGATCACTTACTGGAGAAGCTTTTTCAACTGAAGTGATTATTTTGGGAAGATAAATTAAATCACTGGTTTTGTACAAATTATAATCAAGCAACCTCAGCCGAATTCATGCTAAAATACTCGGCTTTCATCTTTGATCTAATTTTCAGGTCTTCCATCATCTGCCAGCCGAGAATTGCTAGCCATGTCTACTGCTTATACCATGCAGACAGCGCCTACAGCGTTGTTTGATTACGACAAATATTGGGCGTCGTGTTTTGAACCTGCGCCATTTTTGCCGATGTCACGCGAGGAAATGGATCAACTCGGTTGGGACAGTTGTGACTTTATTCTGGTCTGCGGTGATGCGTATATTGACCATCCCTCTTTCTGTTCGGGCATCATTGGCCGTACTTTGGAAGCTCAAGGTTTCCGTGTCGGGATTATTGCTCAGCCGGACTGGACCAGTGTGGATGCGTTCCGTGTATTGGGTAAACCGAATATTGCCTGGGGTGTGACCGCAGGTAATATGGATTCGATGATTAACCGCTATACGGCCGACCGTAAAATCCGTTCAGATGATGCCTATTCACCAGACAATGTGCCGAATAAACGCCCTGACCGCGCGGCAACCGTGTATTGCCAGCGTGTGCGCGAAGCCTATCCTGATGTGCCGGTATTGCTCGGTGGTATTGAAGCGTCGTTACGTCGTATTGCGCACTATGACTACTGGTCAGACAAAGTTCGGCGTTCGGTATTGATGGATTCTAAAGCTGATCTTCTCATGTACGGTAATGGCGAACGCTCGATTGTCGAAGTGATGCACCGTTTGGCCAAAGGCGAAAAAATTACCGACATCACGGATGTCCGTGGTACGGCATTTATTGTCAATAAACATAACAGGGCCTCTAAAGCCAAATTCGTTGAAATTGCATCGAATGATGTGGATGCGATTGGTCGTGTCGATCCGATTATCAACCCTTATGTCATGACTGAAGATATTGAAGGTTGTGAGATTGAACAGGGGAAAGACTCAAGCCAATACCAAGGTTTCCAGAAAGAACATGTAGCAAATCCAGTTGTTCGTGAAGGCGACAATCTGGATGCCGATACGCAAATTGTGCAGTTACAACCTGCTTCTAAAGCCATTAAACATAAATTGCCACCACGTGAACTGGCGGTAATCCGTTTACCTGCTTTTGAAGAAGTAGTGAATGATCCTGTGCTGTATGCGCATGCCAACCGTATTTTGCACCTGGAAACCAATCCGGGAAATGCACGTGCCTTAGTACAAAAGCATGGGGAACGTGATGTGTGGTTGAATGCGCCACCTATTCCATTGACCACAGAAGAAATGGATTATGTGTTTGATCTGCCTTATGCACGTCTGCCACATCCTGCATATGGCAATGCACGTTTCCCAGCGTTTGACATGATCAAGTTTTCGGTCAACATTATGCGTGGTTGCTTCGGTGGCTGTACTTTCTGTTCAATCACGGAACATGAAGGCCGTATTATCCAGAACCGCTCGGAAGACTCAATTCTTCGTGAAGTGGAAAAGATTCGTGATACCGCACCGGGCTTTACCGGCATTATTTCGGACTTGGGTGGTCCAACGGCCAACATGTACCGTTTGCACTGTAAAGATCCGGAGATTGAAAAGAACTGCCGTAAACCATCGTGCGTGTTCCCGGGCGTGTGTCAAAACCTGCATACCGACCATGCACCGTTGACGCAATTATACCGTAAAGCACGCGCGATTAAGGGCATCAAGAAAATTCTGATCGGTTCAGGTTTACGTTATGACCTGGCGGTATTAAACCCTGAATATGTCAAAGAATTGGTCACCCATCACGTTGGTGGTTACCTCAAGATTGCGCCTGAACATACCGAAAAAGGTCCGTTGTCGAAGATGATGAAGCCGGGTATTGGCACTTATGACCGTTTCAAGCAGATGTTTGACCGCTTTAGTAAAGAAGCAGGTAAGGAACAGTATCTGATTCCTTACTTCATTGCGGCGCATCCGGGAACGACCGATTACGACATGATGAATTTGGCGATTTGGTTGAAAAAGAATGGTTTCCGTGCCGATCAGGTACAAACCTTCTATCCATCGCCAATGGCCACAGCAACGACCATGTATTACACCGGTAAAAACCCGCTGGCGAAAGTGGCGCGTTATACTGAAAATGTGGATATTGTGAAAGGTGAGAAACGTCGCCGCTTGCACAAGGCCTTCTTGCGTTACCATGATCCAAATAACTGGCCAATGTTACGTGAAGCTTTGAAAGAAATGGGCCGCTCAGACTTGATTGGTAATTCGAAACAACATCTGATTCCGAGCTATCAACCACAAGGCACAGAAGGGCAATATCAGTCTGCACGCAAGAAAAACTCGACCTTGGCGGGAGATTCTGCAAAACGTACAGGTGAAAATACTGCAGGTAATCAATCACGTAATGTTGCCAATACAAATGACAATAATCGTCCTAAAAAAGGCCAGATTTTGACTCAACATACCGGCTTGCCACCACGTGAAACCGGGGAAAAACGTCCATTTGCGGGTTCTAAATCCAAAACTAAATCTAAACCTAAATCAAAAGCTTGATTTAAAAATAAAAAAGAGCGCTCCGGCGTTCTTTTTTTATCATTAAGTTAAAAAAATAATGGCGAATGAAACAGTTCGTCGGAATTGTAGGACAATCTCAAAAAGTAATCTTGCATCCCTACTGTGCCTTGCGATACAGTTGTTTTGTGTCTGAAAATGGATTCAATTTGGACATAGAGGTAAAAATAAAATCAGTACAACTTTTTGTCAGCATTTATGATGATTTTGTCATGATTAAATGCAGTTTGTTTACTTGAAATATTTAATAAAAATAATTGTTGTATACTGAATTTTATAACAATCATCGGTGTGACACCGGAAAAGACTATAAAAAATTAAAGGATTAAGAGGATGATAATTTATATTTTGGTCGGAAGTTTACTTCTGTTTGGCGTTCTGCTGAAGGCTTGGAAAAGTCTGGAAGGTAGTGCTAAACAGCAAGATAGTGCTTTAAAACAAAGAGCTATTTTTAATATTAGTGAACAGATAACTTTTACACGTCTCAAAGAAATATTGCCGCACAGCACAGTGTTGACGCATGTTTCATTTGATGCCTTGTTGACGACCAAATACAGCCGTACCCGCCATAAATATCGTAACATGGTGGCAGATTTTGTGATTTTAGATGAACATCATCAGGTTTCTGCCATTATTGCACTGGATGATCCGATGGCTTTAAGGCATCCGCAAAATGCCCAATATCAGGATGCGCTGTTGGCGATGGCTGGATATCGGGTGATTCGCTATGAAGATGTACCGGAATATTTTCAGTTAAGACAAGATTTTTTAATTGAAAACCCTGCTGATTTTCAGCTGGATGAGTTAACAGAAGCTACAATAAAAAAGTATGAGTTTTATCCAGATTTGGGACGAAAGAAAATCCGAATGTTAGGTTAAATCAGCATAAGCATGAATGACTGTTCATGCTTATTTTTTTGCTTTTAATTTGATGCACGCACAGCAGTGACGGTCATTTCCACCAAAACATCAGGGGCATACAGCTTGGCTTCGACACAGGTGCGAGGCAGGGCTTCAATATCAGCGACCCAGGCATCCCAGATTTCATTCATCGCTGCGTAGTCATTTTCAATATCTTTTAAATAAATGGTCACCGACATAATCTGACTCTTGTCTGTACCGGCATCGGCCAGCAAGCGATCAATAATTTCCAGGGTTTGCCGGGTTTGACCTTTAATGTCTAGCGTTGTATCCGCAGCCAATTGACCCGCCAGATGGACCAGGTTGCCTGAAATGGCAATTTCAGAAAAGCGCTTTTCAACGTGCAGACGTTGTACTGTCATAATAAGAGTCCTTTATTTTCGGCATAGTTGCTAAGCGCCATATTGTGGACACATAGCCTGCAGCCTAGTAAATGGCAATATCATAATGCCATGCGCCTTTAGCGTAAATCATTTATCGGGGCAGCCATGATGAAGCTGAAACAGTAACGGAAGAGATTTTTTAAAATTAACAGGAAGGAAAATCAGAACATACCGGAAAAAATCAGACGGATTTACAGCAGCATTGATAAAATGATTCAGTAGAGTATGAAAATATGCTGTTTTTTGAGAGTGTATAAAAAATGCAGAAGAGATGTGATGGAGAGTCCATGCGGTTCAACAGAGTTGCCCTGTAACATTCGGATTTGATCGTCACGCCAATCACAGGACAGCATGCTAAAAGTAAAGGTGATTTTTAGCATCTCGGCGTTTACATGGATAAATGTATCGCGCCCATAGAGTACCGCAAAAATCATGTTTGTGTATCATTAATTGGTCTAATTTTATTCTTTTGATTGAAAAACGTGCAAATACTACCAGAGTGAAAGCTGTGACTGATCCTGCTGCTCCGAAAGCTGGTAAAGCCCAACGCCAATCAGGCGAAACTGATAACTTTCCGGAATATGCATTTCAGTGATTAGCTGTTGCAGTACCTGTTCCAGTTGTTGCCGATTTTGTAAAGGCTGTTTGAAACTTTTGCTGTGTTGCAAGACCTGAAAATTTTTTAACTTGAGTTTGGCTGAAACCCCGCGTGCACTGAGTTGTTTTCTCTCCAAACTGCTCCAGACTTGATCAATCAGTCGAGGCCAAGCATTCTGGCATTGGATTAAGGTCAGGTCATCATCAAAGGTGGTTTCTTTGGAAATTTGCTGGCGTTCACGTTCAACTTGTACAGGCCGTTCATCAATCCCCTGGGCATAGAGAAAAAGTCGTTTGCCATATTTGCCAAAATGCTGAACCAATACATTCTGCTCAATTTTTTGTAAATCTCCCAGCGTTTGCAATTGCAGCCGCTTGAGCTTTTCTTGCATCACTTTTCCTACGCCGGGAATTTTCTTTAGCGGTAAATCCTGAATAAAACTCTGTACTTGAGAAGGCTTAATGACACAAATGCCATCCGGTTTGTTCCAGTCCGAAGCAATTTTGGCTAAAAATTTATTGGGTGCGACCCCGGCAGAGGCAGTTAAACCGGTAACTTTAAAAATATCTTCCCGTATACGCATGGCCACTTCTGTGGCACTCGGAATATTTTTCAGATTTTCTGTGACATCCAGATAGGCTTCATCTAAAGACAAGGGTTCAATCATCGGGGTATAATCTTGAAATACCTGATGAATTTGCGCAGAAATGGCACGATATTTTTCAAAATCGGGTTCAATGATGACTACATGGGAACAAAGCTTTCGGCCTTGTGCCATCGACATGGCAGAGCGCAAGCCGAACTCGCGCGCAGGGTAGGACGCTGCACAAATGACTGCCCGTGGATGATGTGAAGACACGACCACCGGCAAATGTTGTAACTCCGGCCGGTCTTTGAGTTCTACGGATGCAAAAAAGGCATCCATATCGATGTGAATGATTTTTCTCATGCAGTCCCAAACTCTGCCTGTACATGCTGGGCTTCAGTATCTCATCTTCACCGATCAGATTGTAGAGCAGGATCAAGTGGATACGACACAGGTTGACTAAGTAAAACCAGCCGGGTGCGTTGTTGTTCTGCTGCTTGAATCAGAATTTTGAGGCTTTGCTCGGTGTGATCTGCCAGATAAGGTAAAAATTCCAAAGGCTGGTCAATCGGCTGGAAAAAGTTATCCCAGTGAATTGGCACCACGACTTTAGGCTTTAAGCTTCTCAGGGTTTGATCGAGATAGTTTTGCAGATGCCTTATATTGCCATTTTTGAAAATCAGACACTTGACCTGAAGGTTGCAGTAGTAGAACCACGGCAGCCACTCCAACGAGTATGCTGATGCCTACTCCCGCCACTCAAAATCCTTTTTGATTTGCCAAAAATTTCCCGTTTTTATGCAGTTTTATTTTTTTATCGTGATTATATAAATGGAGTTATCTTGTTATTTTTTTTGTAAAGTTTCCACCTTGTTAAGTGAGTAGATTCCATTGCGTTCTAAAAATCGTGTCCAGTCATCCTCATCGCCATTAAACACATTTAAGTCGACGGTTTTGTTAATGCCCTTGATGGTACCCTGATTGGTATGCTGCCAGAACAGCCATTTTGGCTTGCCTTTTAAATCGGGTTTGCTGTGATATTCACGGACCCAGAGCGGTGTTTTTGCAAACTCTCCCGCTAAAATAATGTTATAGAAAGCTTTGGAAATATAGAAAATCGGTTGCTTGCCATAATGCCGATATAGCCGGTCATGCATGACCTGAATTTCTTTTAGCAGTTGTTCCTTGGTATAGGTATTGATGCAGTTGCTGTCATATTCGAGATCAATCACTGGAGGCAAGGCATTGGCTTTATTGGGTACGGTTTCAATAAAATTTTGCGCCTGAATTTCGCCATCCCTGCATAAACGATAAAAATGATAGGCACCCACAATGAAACCATGTTCACGGGCTTGCAGCCAGTAATCCTGAAATTTCCGATCTTTAAAATCACCACCTTCAGTAGCTTTCAGATAAACAAATCGATAGGTTTTGGGTGAAATCTGTTGCCATTGAATATCGCCCTGATGATGCGATACATCAAAACCTTTGACCGGATATTCCTGTGCCGAAGCAGGATGATGAGGCAAGACAAAAAAATACAATACGATTGCAACACAGCTCAGCAACAGGCCGACGCAAGAGGCATACAGCTTGTGATGATGATGCTTGGCGAATCGTTTTTTAGACATAGATAATTTAGGCGTGATTTATCAAACACATGATAACGCGATCTGAACATTCAGACCACGTTGTTTGTAATAGCGTCTGATTATATCGGGGTGTGACGTGGAATTTGCCAGAAAATGGCTGTGGTAATCAGGTTAATGCAGCCGAGGAAAATCAGTGTGGTGTGGAAAGCCGTCACGATCTGCTCGCTACCGAAATAGGCGCTAAAGACATTGACCAAGGTTCCGGCTAATGCCACGCCGATACTCATCGAGACCATCATGATCATGGATAAAAAGCTGTTGCCACTACTGGCATCTTGCTGAGGTAAATCCTTCAGGGTCAGGGTATTCATGGAGACAAACTGCAAAGAATTTAGTATGCCGAAAACAAAGAAATGTAAGGCTCTTAACCAAGTTGGGGTATCCGCCGTAGTGAGGGCAAAACTGGCAATACATGCGCCGACCAATAAGGTATTGACCAGTAATACCTGGCGATACCCAAAGCGTTGAATAATCTGGCGAATAATCGGCTTGGAAGCGAGAGAACCCAGTACGGTCGGAATCATCAACAGACCGGTAATAAATGGCTCAAAGCCAAAGGCAACCTGCAACATCAGCGGAATTAAAAAAGGTATCGCGTTGCCGCCTAAGCGGGCAAAGAAATTACCGATAATGCCTATAGCATAAATTTTATTGCTAAATAATGTACTGCGGAACAGCGCATTGTGATGTGTATGGGCATGAATGGCATAGATAATCGCTGCCAAGACACCCGCAAGTACCAGACCTATACTCCACCATAGCGATTGATGCGGGCTGGCAAAATTTTCAATGCCCAGTGAAAGGCCCACCATGGCAATCACTAGCAAAATAAAACCTGAAAAATCAAATGGCTTGACGCCAGGCTCGGTCACGTTGGGCATGGCTTTAAAGGTGATGAGAACCCCTAAAAGCCCCATCGGAATATTGATTAAAAAAATCCAGTGCCATGTTGTCACTTCGACCATCCATCCGCCCAATGTCGGACCAATCAAGGGACCCATCAGACCAGCTAAACTCATCAAGCTCATGGCAGATAAAAACTGGGTACGCGGAATGAGCTTGAGCATCGCCAGCCGGCCTACAGGAAGTAACAATGCACCGCCAATGCCCTGAATGACCCGATAAAAGAGCAGCTGGTTTAAACTGCTGGACAGTCCGCAGCCCAGTGATGCCAAGGTAAAAATAATAATGGCCGCAAAGTAGGTATTGCGCACGCCAAAACGGTCGGCCAGCCATCCGCTTAAGGGAATACAGGCAGCGACCGAAAGCACATATGCCACCACCACACTATGCATCTGCAGCGGATCTTCAGCCAGATTGGCAGCCATGGCTGGAATTGCCGTATTGACAATGGTGGTATCCAAACCTTGCATAAAAAAACCGATCGATACCAACAACACTAACAGGCGGAATTCAGGTTGTAGGGCTTGATGCGAAGGAGTGGCGTTCATAACAATATTAAAGTGATTTTTTACAGAGTTTAAAGCAATCCGTTTAAAGTGGTGTAAGAAAAAGTTGTGCTATCCATTATGGGACAGCACTGTCTGGAGTTCGTTTTTTATGTCCTGGCTTGGACTTAAATGGCAAAGTGTTGTGGTGCATCCAGATTTTTAATGGCATTGAGAATCTGATCGGCATGATTGCAGATAATCAGTTTGGCCCGATGCTGCGGCGGTAAAAAGCCTTCACTGACCGCATGATCCAGCTGGCTCACTAGGGCATCATAAAAGCCATTCACGTTATAGAGCATCATCGGTTTTTGATGCTGATTTAACTGTCCCCAAGTGGCAATTTCCAGAATTTCTTCAAACGTGCCCAAACCACCGGGTAAAGCGACAAAAGCACTGGCACGCTCAGCCATCATGGCCTTGCGTTCATGCATGCTTCGTACAATGTGTAATTCGGTGAGCTGATGATGCGCAATTTCATAATCCAGCATAAATTCAGGGATCACCCCGACGGTTTCACCGCCACGCTGTCTGACGGCATCAGCCACTTGCCCCATGAGGCCTATACTTGCGCCACCATAGACCATGCCGAAACCCAGATCAGCCAGTGCCTGAGCCAAAGCTACGGCTTTTTCCTGATAAATTGGTTTATTGCCTGAACGTGAACCACAGTAGAGTGCAATTAAAGGTTGAGTTGTTTTGGGAGTAGGATTGTTATGTTTGGGAGTCATTTTTAATACACTGTTCATCATTATATTTTTACCATAGCATTTTATTTTTTCAGTCTCTAGCTTAACTGTTAAATATGACAGGTCGTGATCAGCCTTATACCAACCTTGCAAAGATTTGTTGAAATTGGGTGAGCTAAAAACAGCGCAGTGAGGAAAAGAGGATGAATTTCTACTTCATCTTGCTATACTAAAAATCTGTTTTCCAACAAATGAATTAACATGGGTAGTGGTTGTCCTCGCTCTGAACACTTCGATGCTTCTGAAAAAAATATACAGCATGCTGTTCATCGCATATTCAGCGATTTTAATATGAACCTTCTAAAATCAGTCCCTCATCATCCTGCACAGGAGAATATCCAATGATCTTGGAATGGATGTCAGATCCATCAGCATGGATTGGACTGGCAACTTTAGTGGTTCTAGAAATTGTACTGGGGATCGACAACCTGGTTTTTATTGCCATTTTGGCGGAAAAACTGCCCCCAGAGCAGCGTAATGCAGGCCGTATCGTCGGCTTGATTATGGCTTTGTGTATGCGGTTGATTTTACTTGCATCTATTGCCTGGGTGGTGACCTTGACCCAGCCACTGTTCCATGTTTTGGATCATCCTTTTTCCGGCCGTGACCTGATTCTGCTGTTTGGTGGTGTCTTCCTGTTATTTAAAGGCACCATGGAATTGCATGAGCGCATAGAAGGCGCTCAGCCGCAGAAAGAAGAAAACCCGGTGCATGCCGCATTCTGGATGGTGATCGTTCAGATTGTGGTACTGGATGCCGTATTCTCTCTGGATAGCGTGATTACCGCAGTCGGCATGGTCAAAGACCTGTCGGTGATGATGATTGCGGTGGTGATTGCAGTCGGCATCATGCTGTGGGCATCTAAACCGCTAATGACCTTTGTCAACAGACATCCGACCGTGGTGATTCTGTGCCTCGGCTTTCTGATGATGATCGGCTTTTCACTGATTGTTGAAGGCTTTGGTTTCCATATTCCTAAAGGCTATTTATACGCGGCGATTGGTTTCTCTGTGGTGGTGGAATTTATCAACCAGACCATGCGCCGTAATCAGGAGCGCATGGTGACCACGACGGACCTGCGTTACCGTACTGCTTCTGCCGTTATGCGTATGCTCGGGGGGAAAAGTGAATCGCAAAACAATGAAGCCGAAGATGTGCTGGCGACCCGTGCCTTTGCCGATGAAGTCTTTAATGAAGAGAACGGAGTTTACCACAGTGTGCTGGTGCAAGGTGTGCTGGGGCTGTCGGAACGGCCGGTGAAATCGGTGATGACGCCGCGTCCGGAACTGGAATGGATTGATCTGGATGAAGATGAAGCCTCCATTAAAGAACAGTTATTAAGCATGACCCATTCACGTTTGATTGTGGCACATGGTGAACTGGACAATATTGCCGGTATAGTGCTGACCCATAAAGTCATGAACGACTACATCGAAACTGGAAAACTGAATTTTGAAGCGCATTTACGCGAGCCGGTGATTGTACATGAAAATGCCCAGGTGTTGATGGTAATGGAACAGTTGCGTCAGGCACCGCTGCAAATGGCGATTGTACTGAATGAATACGGTTCGATTGAAGGGCTTGCTACCCCGATTGATGTGCTTGAAGCGATTGCCGGTGAATTCCCTGATGAAGATGAATTTGAAACAGCTGCAGAAAGTCTGGAAGACGGGACTTTAATCCTGGAAGGTTCTACCGATATTCGTCATGTTTCCTTGTTGTTAAACCGTGATCTGGTAGATGAGTCTGAACAGTATTCAACCTTGTCCGGTTATATCCTGTTCCATCTGGGGCGTTTGCCGGAAAGTGGTGCCAAATTGCAGGCAGATAAACATATTTTTGAAGTGGTGACGATGAATGGCCATAAAATTGATAAGGTTCATATCATCCCGCTCAATCAAAATCAGACAGAAGATTAATTTCATCCTGCACAGATGATCTTTATTGAGATTGAATTAAAATAGCCCGCATTGTCGGGCTATTTGATTATGAGGGTCTGTTGACATTTCATAAATGGCTTGCGTTGTAGGCTAAAATTGATCAGACAAGGAATGAAATGCAAAGAATGGTGGTTCCATTTTTAAATTTCATAACGAAGTCTGGGATAATTTTAGCCACAACCCTTCGGGACTAGAGTATTTTTTGACGCTACGTCGTTGTGAACTACGCATTTAGAATGACTAAATTTTGTAGTTCACGCCTTGTATCCTCTAAAAAATACTCGTAGTCGCAAACATAGACGAAGTGTTAACAGACCCTAATCTAAGTTGGAAAAAATTGATGTCAGAAAGCAATTGTCCATGTGGACAGGGGAATTATGCCCACTGTTGCCAACCCTTACATTTGGGTCAGGCCAAAGCACACACTGCAGAGCAATTGATGCGTTCACGTTATAGTGCCTTTGCCAAACAGGAAATTGACTATATTGTTCAAACCACGGCATTAGGCCAGCAACAGGCGCTGGATGTGGCAGCCATTGCCGACTGGAGCAAAGCCAATCAGTGGCTCAAGCTGGAAGTGGTTCGGACTCAGGAAAAACTGGACAAGAACCATGCCCAGGTCGAATTTAAAGCCCATTATCATGATGGCAAACAGGTCCAGATTCATCATGAAATTTCCCATTTTGTAAAGCATGAAGGCGCATGGTATTTCCTTGATCCGACCACAGCTATGCACGTCACCATGAAACAGCCGTGTATTTGCAGTTCAGGGAAAAAATTTAAGCAATGTTGTGCACAATATCTGTAATTCTTCGCTCAATTTGCCTTAGAATAGCGCGCATCAATTACCCTTAGGGGAATCAGGGCAATGTTGCTATTGGTCATCTATATTATCGCAATTACGGCTGAAGCCATGACAGGGGCACTGTCGGCAGGTCGGCGCAGTATGGACTGGTTTGGGGTAACGCTGATTGCCTGCGTGACTGCACTGGGTGGTGGCTCGGTTCGCGATGTACTGCTTGGGCACTATCCGCTGACTTGGGTGAAGCATCCGGAATATCTGGTGCTGACCTGCTGTGCTGCCTTTGTCACCATCCTGATTGCCAAATGGATGCGCCATTTACGTTCCATCTTCCTGATTCTTGATGCCCTGGGTTTAATCGGTTTTACCATCATTGGCTGTCAGATTGCCTTGCAGATGGGGCATGGCTTTGTGGTTTCCGCAGTAGCTGGGGTGTTAACCGGAGTTTCCGGTGGTATTCTGCGCGATATTTTGTGTAACGATGTGCCACTGGTATTCCGCCGTGAATTGTATGCCAGTATTTCTTTTGTTTCCGTGATCTGTTACTGGATTTGTCAGGATATCGGTTTCTCTCTGGAAATCACTGTTATTTCCACCTTAATCTTCGGTTTCTCTTTACGCTGCATCGCCATCTATTTTGGTCTGGAAATGCCGAAATTTATTTATAAAGATGATGATGACCAGTCCGCATCTTCCAAAGATGCTTCCTAGAATATTGCCTTAATATGATGAATGACCGACGAAATGAGCGGTCATCATCTGCAAATTGGCGTATAAAAATTAATACAATTATAAATCCTGTTGGGAAAGCAGCATGCATTCTTTCACCAAATCAGAGCTCTTGTTATGGATTTAGTCTCACGTATACAACGTTTACCGATTGGTAAGTTTCACTATACCTTGCTATGGGTGATTGGTCTGGGCTGGATGTTCGATGCCATGGATACCGGATTGATTTCCTTTATTCTGGCCAAAATGGCGGAAGACTGGGCCATGATGTCGGATGATAAAAGCTGGGTGGTTTCCATTGGTTTTATTGGAATGGCCATTGGGGCAGTGTGTTCGGGAGCTCTTGCCGATCGCTGGGGGCGTAAAACGGTTTTTGCTTCAACCCTGGTGATTTATAGCCTGGCAACCGCGGCTTGTGCCTTTGCACCGAACCTCAGCTGGCTGCTGGTGTTCCGTTTTATTGTCGGGCTTGGACTGGGTGGTCAGTTACCTGTGGCGGTGACGCTGGTGAGCGAATATATTCCCGCTCATGTCCGTGGCCGCTTTATTGTGCTGCTGGAAAGTTTCTGGGGTTTGGGCTGGCTGGTGGCAGCACTGGTTTCGCGGTTTGTGATTCCTGATTTTGGCTGGCATGCTGCTTTTCTGATTGGGGGTATTCCTGCGCTGTATGCGATTGTGATCTGGAAAATGGTACCGGAATCCGTACCGTACTTAATTAATCGGGGTCGACATAAAGAAGCGCATGCTTTGGTGAAAAAAATTGAAGCGCAATGTGGCGTGGAAGTGATTGAAATTTTTGAAGTCAAACCGGTGGCCGAAAAGCATGACATTAGCTTCTCTCAACTCTGGTCCGGCATTTTTGCCCGCCGTACCCTGATGTTGTGGCTGATCTGGTTTGGTATTGTATTTTCCTACTACGGTATTTTTACCTGGCTGCCAAGTTTGCTGGTCAAAGAAGGCTATACCATTGTGAAGTCTTTTGAGTATGTACTGGTGATGATTCTGGCCCAGTTGCCGGGTTATATTGCTGCGGCATGGCTGGTGGAAAAACTGGGACGTAAGGCAACATTGGCCGGTTTCATTGCCATGTGTGCGGTCTCTGCTTATTTCTTTGGTCAAGCGGACAATGTGACCCAGATTGTGCTGTGGGGCTGTTTGATGTCCTTCTTTAACCTGGGCGCTTGGGGCGTTTTATACACTTATACCCCAGAACAGTATCCAGCCAATATCCGTGCCTTCGGTTCGGGCTGGGCCGGAGCTATTGGCCGTATTGGTGGTATTTTCGCGCCATTTGCTGTCACCCATATAATGGTGCTCGACCATGGTTTCAGCTATGTCTTTATGATGTTTACCGCCGTTTTAATTGCCGTAGCACTGATTATCCTGCTGCTGGGTGAAGAAACCAAAGGTAAAACTTTAGAGTCGATTGGTTTATAAAATTGCTGATTTTTGGCTTGATTGGCCCTTATAAAATGGATATTTTTAGTCCATAAGACACAATTTGTCGCAGAGTGTGGGTTACTGCCCTTGTGTAGTCCGCAGCTGCGACATAGCATAACAACGTAGATACAAAAACGAATTATTTAGGATTTCACGCTTTTATGACCAGCCTTGTGCATCATGCGACAGAAAATCGTTCCGTAGCCGAATTTACTGAACAAGCTTACCTTAACTATGCCATGTACGTGATTATGGACCGTGCATTGCCGCATATCAGTGACGGTTTAAAACCGGTACAGCGCCGTATTGTCTATGCCATGAGTGAATTGGGCTTAAAGCATAGCGGTAAACCGAAAAAATCGGCTCGTACCGTGGGTGATGTGCTGGGTAAATACCATCCGCATGGTGACTCTGCCTGTTATGAAGCGATGGTACTGATGGCACAGCCATTCAGTTACCGTTATCCTTTTATTGAAGGTCAAGGTAACTGGGGTTCACCCGATGATCCGAAATCTTTTGCAGCAATGCGTTATACCGAAGCCAAACTTTCGCTTTATAGTGAAGTACTGTTGGCTGAATTGGGTCAAGGCACCTGTGATTGGCAGGACAACTTTGATGGTTCAATGAAAGAGCCGGTGAATTTGCCAGCGCGTGTACCGAACATCTTATTGAACGGAACCACAGGCATTGCTGTGGGGATGGCGACCGATATTCCACCGCATAACTTGCGTGAAGTGATTAAAGGCACCATCGCGCTGATCCGTAATCCAAATTTAAGCGATGAAAAAGTGGCGGAATATATTCCGGCACCCGATTTACCGACCAAAGCCGAAATTATCACTGCACCTGAAGAACTGCTCAAACTGCAAACCACAGGACGTGGCAGTTACCGTATGCGTGCGGTCTATAAAATAGAAAAAAATGAAATCGTGATTACCGACTTGCCGTATCAGGTGTCGGGTTCTAAAGTGATTACCCAGATTGCCGATCAGATGCAGGCGAAAAAATTGCCTTTGGTCAGTGACCTGCGTGACGAATCGGATCATCAAAATCCAACCCGTCTGGTGATTGTATTACGTTCTAACCGGATTGATGCCGAAGCAGTGATGAGTCACTTATTTGCAACGACTGATCTGGAATCCAGCTATCGCGTCAACATGAACATGATTGGTGCCGATGGCCGTCCACAAGTGAAATCGATTCGCCGCATTTTGCTGGAATGGATCGAGATTCGTAAGAATACGGTAACGCGCCGCCTGCAATACCATTTAAATAAAATTGAAAAACGTCTGCATATCCTTGCCGGCTTGATTATTGCCTACTTAAATATTGATGAAGTGATTCGCATTATTCGCGAAGAAGATCAGCCCAAACCGGTGCTGATGTCCCATTTCAATATTGATGAAATTCAGGCCGAAGCTATTTTGGAACTCAAGTTACGTCACTTGGCACGTCTTGAAGAAATGGAAATGCGCCGTGAACAGGATGAACTGGAAGCGCGTGCGGCCATTATCCGCGAGCAGCTGGCCAATCCTGAATCTTTAAAAGCATTGATTATTAATGAACTGAAAGAAGATGCGAAAAAGTTTGGTGATGACCGCCGTTCGCCTATTGTACGCCGCGCCGAAGCATTGGCCATTAATGAACAGGACATGTTGCCAGCCGATCCTGTGACTGTGGTGTTGTCTGAGGCGGGCTGGATCCGTTCAGCTAAAGGCCATGAGGTCGATGCCGAAAATCTGAATTTCCGGGCCGGTGACCAATATTTAAGCCATGCTCAAGGTAAATCCAATCAACGGGTCTATATACTGGACGATACCGGTCGTAGTTATGCACTGGCTATTAACACTTTACCTTCGGCGCGTGGTTTGGGTGAACCTTTAAGTTCCAAACTTGCACCCGCCAGTGGGGTAGGTTTTATTCAAGTATTTATTGCCGAGGATGAAGCTGAAATTTTGGCCTTAAGTTCCAAAGGTTATGGCTTTAAAACCCAGGCGAAACAACTGGATACCAATGCCAAGGCAGGGAAGTCCTTTCTGACTGTGCCTGAAGATGGCAAAGCGATGCCACTGCAAGCAATAGAACAGGCGACTCATGTGGCCTTACTCAGTTCAGCAGGCCGTATGCTGGTTGTCGATTTGTCAGAATTACCAAGCTTGAACAAAGGTAAAGGTAATAAATTGATACAACTCGAGGCGAAAGATCAAATTGTATCTATGACAATGTTGAATTTAGATGAAATAATTCAAGTAGTTGCTGGACAGCAACAATTAAAATTAAAAGGTGATGATCTGCAAAAGTATATCGGTAAGCGAGGCACTAAAGGTCAACTCTTACCACGAGGATATCAAAAAGCAAATAGACTGTTCATTCAAAGATAAAACTAGCATCCCAGATATGAAATAGGCTATATATGGTGTAATTCGTGCAAATGGATGCTTTGTTGAACAATACAAAAGGAAAAAACCAGGTTCAGCAAAGAAAAAAATAGTTTAAAAACTAAGGATTAAGATTGGAGTGATAGGCATTATGGAAAAGATTTGGTTCGCTGAATACCAAAAGACAGGGATTCCAGAAACTGTAGAATTACCGGCTGAAAATACCTCATTGGTTGATGTGTTTGAACGTAATTTCCAGAAATTTGGCTCACGTGACGCCTTTATTTTTATGGATAAAGTTCTCTCTTTTAATGAGTTGGAAGAAGCAAGCCGTAAATTTGCAACATATTTACAAAGTTTAGGTTTGGCAAAGGGTACACGTGTGGCGGTGATGATGCCAAACGTGCTTCAATATCCTGTTGTCGCATTGGGGATTTTCCGCGCAGGTTTAGTGCTTGTAAACGTAAACCCGCTTTATACTTCTCGTGAACTTGAGCATCAGTTAAATGACTCCGGTTCTGAAGTGCTGGTCATTATTGAAAACTTTGCAACGGTTTACCAGGCAATTATTGGTAAAACCCCTGTGAAGCATGTGGTAGTGGCTTCTGTGGGTGATATGTTGGGTGCCTTAAAAGGTACATTAGTCAACTTTGTTTTACGTTCAGTGCGTAAGCAAATTCCGGCTTGGAATATTCCAGGACATATCCGTTTTAATGCAGCAATGTCTAAAGTCAGCGCAAGCAATTATAAGCGTCCAAACCTGACGCTCAGTGATACAGCCGTACTTCAATATACCGGTGGTACTACGGGTGTTTCTAAAGGGGCTGAACTGACTCACCGTAACCTGGTTGCAAACATGTTGCAGTGCGACGGTATTTTCCAAAGTAAATTTGGTGCTCAAGATGGGCAACCGGATGACCGTATTTTCTGTGCTTTGCCACTCTATCACATCTTTGCCTTCATGGTCTGTGCGCTGTACGGCATGTATAAAGGTCAGGCGAATGTGCTTATACCAAACCCGCGTGACTTACCTGCGGTAATGAAAGAATTGCGTAAATATCAGCCATCATTCTTCCCGGCAGTAAATACCTTGTTTAATGCCTTGGTGAACAATGAAGAATTTAGACAGCTGGACCATAGCAAACTGAAAATGGCGATGGGTGGCGGTATGGCAGTCCTGCCTTCTACTGCTGAAGCATGGAAGAAAATTACTGGCACCAATATTATTGAAGGTTACGGTTTATCTGAAACTTCACCGGTTGCAACAGCCAATCCACCGCAATCCACTGAATTTAGCGGTACCATTGGTATTCCATTACCGTTGACTGAAGTTGCAATTTTGGATGATGATGGTAATGAAGTGCCGCTTGGCGAACAGGGTGAAATCTCGATTCGTGGTCCACAAGTCATGAAAGGCTATTGGAACCGTCCAGATGAAACTGAAAAAGTGATGATCAACGGTTTCTTCCGTACCGGTGATATTGGGATCATGGATGATCGTGGTTATATCAAGATTGTAGATCGCAAGAAAGACATGATTCTGGTGTCGGGCTTCAACGTTTATCCTTCAGAAATTGAAGAAGTAATTTCTACGCATCCGAAAGTATTGGAAGTTGCTGCGATTGGTGTGCCGGATGAAAAATCAGGTGAAGTGCCTAAACTGTTTGTGGTGAAGAAAGATCCGTCACTCACCACAGAAGAAGTGCTTGCTTTCGCTAAAGAGAACTTAACAGGCTACAAACGCCCACGTTATGTTGAATTTATAGATGAATTACCAAAGTCCAACGTAGGTAAAATCTTACGTAAAGACTTGCGTAAAACTGCATAAATGCTGCAATAAAAAAAGCGCCGTGATCGGCGCTTTTATATTTGGGCTTTTTAATCTTTTAACATCCATCGATCAATATAGGGACGTGCTATCCCAGTAATCCATAGAAAGGTCGTGATGCTACCGAATTGATAGATGTATCGCTGTAAATCAAATGCACCAAAGCTATATAAATTATCGAGCAAACAGTAGAGTGCAACGACTGTCGTCCAGATCCAAAGGGCTTGGCGTTTAATCCCGATCATCCAAAGTGCAAGAATAGAAATAACAATGGTAAAAATAAGAGAAAGCCTGTTGAAATTGGCACACACGACTGAAAGTAAAAATCCTGTAATAGGCAATACGATTTTGAGTACCCGATCCACTTTAAGTTGATGCTGGCGCTGCTTTTCGAGTACATCAAACATTTTTTCCTGATCAGGAGTGATCATTATGGATCCTTATTGCTCGTTTATAAAAACGCTATAATTTACAAAAAATATTGTGAAAACACCATGCTATGATAGGCAGCATAAAATTTTAATGAGAAAAATGAGATGCAAAGCATTAGCGGAATAATCTATCTCATCTTAATCGCATGTTTATTGCCCTATGTTTTTACTGCAATTGCAAAAAAAATAGCCGGTTTTAAAGCAAGAGATAACCAGAACCCGCGCGAATTTTTGGCTAAAACCACAGGTTTGGCCGCCCGTGCCAATGCGGTACAACAAAACAGTTTTGAAAGTTTACCTTTATTTATTGCCTCCATTTTAATGGCAGAATATATGGTGATTTCTCAAACCGTAATCATGACTTTTGGTATTGCCTATATTTTACTCCGTATTTTTTATGGAATCTGCTATTTAGCTAATTGGGCTACTTTGCGTTCTATTATCTGGATCCTGTCCTTGCTTTGTCCGATTTGTCTGTTGCTACTGGTCATTAAATTAACCACATAAGGCCTGAGAAGGTGGAAATATATATTTTCACCCAGCAGATGTATAATCGAAAAGTTATTTAATACGCAAAAACCGTTATAATCGTCGCGGTTTAAAAAAGATTTAACTTGTTAAAGAGTGATGCTATGAGCTACAGCAATATCCCAGCGGGTAAAGATGCACCAAACGACATCTATGTAATTATTGAAATTCCTGCAAATGCAGCACCAATCAAATACGAAATCGACAAAGATTCTGATGCATTATTTGTAGACCGTTTCATGGGTACTGCAATGTTCTACCCGGCAAACTATGGTTATGTGCCAAACACATTGTCACTTGATGGTGACCCACTTGACGTATTGGTTGTGACTCCACACCCAGTTGAACCAGGTTCAGTGATTCGTTGCCGTCCTGTAGGTAAATTGAACATGGAAGATGATGGTGGTGTTGATGCGAAACTGGTTGCAGTACCGCACGACAAATTAACACCGATCTATAAAGACGTTCAGGAATATACAGATCTTCCTCCATTGTTGATCAGCCAAATCGAACATTTCTTCCAGCACTACAAAGACTTAGAACCAGGTAAATGGGTTAAGTTAAGTGGTTGGGAAGGTGCTGATGTTGCTAAACAAGAAGTACTGAGCTCAATTGCAGCTTATGCAGAAGCAAATAAATAATTGCTTTTTCAATTTAAGTCTTTAAAGACTTAAATAAAAAACCTGCACATTGTGCAGGTTTTTTATGACTTGAAATTCGAGTGAATTAGAATAATTTCACAGGAATATCCAAGAAAATACGCCATTCGTTGGTATCACCAATATAGTTGCTTTGATAATCATTGCTTGCACGGTAGTAAGAATTACGTAGGCGAAGGCTAGCATCTTTAGCAAAACCGCTTTGAACGGTATACTTCACCTGGTTAAAGAATTCACGTTCTTGAGCATTGTCACTGATCATTGTTCCTTTATTATCAGTTGCTTTGATATCCCAACCGTAAACGAACGCTGATGTCCAGGTTAAACCAGGAACATTCATTGCACCAAAGTCATAAGTATATTGAATTTGCGCTGATTTTTCGTCATTACCAATAAAGTCTGACAGATAAGAGTTTGGCATGTAAATGGTTTGATGACCATCACCCACACCTCGACCTAAACCATAGTCATAACCAGTATTGCCTGAGTTTTGCTGGTAAGCCAACATGACATTATGCGGACCTTTGTTATAAGTACCAGAAACTGCCCAAATTGAGTTTTGGTAATCACCATCAGCCGGACCAATGAATGAATATAAGTTGCTATTGGCGCCACGATCCCATTCAGTATGATAGCCACTGAAGTCATAAGTGAGTGAACTGTTGTTGGCAAGACTTTGCTTAAAGTTTACATTGGCATAATGGCGTTCTAATTTATCTTTAATGTCTACACCGTAGTATGCAGTATTTAAAGCATCATTCACTTTATATTTAGCACCCCAAACCACTGCACGGTCTAGTTCATTACCATCTGAATTGATCTGGTCTGAATACTGGTTTTTAGTGAATTTACCTGCGGTTAGTTCCAGACCTTTAATTTCACGGCTAGTTGCAAGTACACCTTCAAAGTATTCAGGAACCATGCGGGCAGTATTGCTGGCCAATACCGGTAAGTCTAAAACTTGCGTACCGTATTCAACAGTTGTATTGGAAAAACGTGCTTTGACACTTGCGCCGCCACGAGCCCAATGGTCATAAGCGTCCCCATTTGGATTTTCTGCAGTCGGTGCATGCTTAGGAATCATGCCATTATTCGCATTTTTGTTTTCGCCCAGTTTAAATGAAGCATCACCTACCGCATTTACACCAAAACCTACCACACCCTGGGTGAAACCAGACTCGAGTTTGACGATAGCAGATTGTGCAGCAGAGCTTTGATCTTTCTTGCCAGGTGCTTTTTTATCACGATTGATATAACCGGTGCGGAACAATACAGAACCTTCAGCATCTTCAACAAAGCCTTTAGATTCGCTTTGTTCACTGGCATAGGCAGTTGAAATTAAGGCAGCTTGAATTAAAACTGCTAAGGTGAGTTTTTGAGCTTTTTGCATTGGGAGAGAGCCTTATACAAAATGGGAGAAGAAATTGGCAGAATTGTATACATAATGTATCGCAAAAAAAGCTTTTTTTAATACATTTTATTTAATTAAAGTTATAACCTGTTTAAATATAAATTATACTTTTTGGTTAACAAAATATTAAAAAATTATTATTTTTGTAAATTTTTTTACAAAACAATATGATATTTTAACTCTAAATAAATTCTGGGCTAATGCCGATGCCTCATTAAAAATTGATAGGGAGTTGTGGTTTTGAAAAATTCTATTTTAGCGTCCTAAATTTTGATATCAGGCCTAAACTATGGCTTTTATCAACCAGTGATATCAGCAGAAACACCTCTCTATAATGATTTAATTTTTTAAAAAGTAGCAAAATCAGCTGACTTTTGGCTGAAGTAATCAGACATTCTGGTCAAAAAATTAGGCTTACATGTCGATTTTTTTTGTTTAAGAAATATGCTTTAAAATGATCAAAAAATTGACCAAAAATTATAGATAAAGTTTTAATTATTGTTGTTCAGTTTATCATTTGGTAAAATATTAATCATTCCATAGTCGGAATAAATTCTGCTAGGTCCAGATAAAATTGTATTATTTTTTGCGCGCAATGAGTCCTGATTTATATGAGTTGAAAATATGATCTGATCATCAGCAAAAAAAGTCCATGCGATGCTTTTGTGCATAAAATGTGGGCAGTGAGATAAAAATAATGATCTTTTTTAGCTATCAGTAGGGCATAGGTACATAAAAGCTGATTCATCCTTGGTTTCGCAGTTCTTGGCCAGTCTATGTCAGGACTTTTGAATAATCGTCTGCAGATCAAGATGAAGGTTTTAAACAGAACTTTGCAGGAGCTGCTCATGCTCCCGACATTTACTGCAATGCGTGCTTAATATGTCAGTAAGTCAAACATGGCCAATATTGTTTGATTAAAACTTGAGAAGGTAGCAGCTGATTTTGATCCAGATTTTTGAGTCGGTGGATTGGGGTTTTAACTGGCCGATTTTAGTCAGAGAAGGAGTGAGATGCATAAACAAGCATACAGTGAATATTTTTTGTGCACTTTTTCTAGGCATTTTTAGCTCTACCGGAAAAAATAGTCTCAAAATAAGGCAGGTTGTAAATAAATATTTAAGCTGTATTAGCATGCACACCATCTAAAAGAGAGAAAGCTGTCAATCTTGTGAAACTCGAAAAATGACTAGGTTTTGTTTTTATTTTTAAATAATAAATTTATAAATATCAATATATTAATATATTATTGGCGATTTACTGGCTAAAAATTACTGTGTTGTTTTTTAAACTGGCATAGCAATTGCTGATATCTCTTGAATCCATAAAAATCTGTCGGGGATCTATAAAATGCTTAAAAAATTATTTGCTGTGACCACTTTAGCTACTATGTCAGGTGCTGTATTTGCTGCAGATGCTCCTGCCTTACCTTTTGGCCTGTCTTTTAGTGGTAGTGCAGCCGTCACTACAGACTATCGTTTCCGTGGTGTGACTCAAACGGAAAATGATCCAGCCGTACAAGCAGGATTCACGTTAGCTCATGCTTCAGGGTTATATTTTGGCTTGTGGGGTTCCAATGTGAATTTTGGCAGCGGCACACCTAGCCTGGAACTGGATCCATCGCTTGGCTATGCCACCACGCTTGAAGCTTTCAGCAGCAAACCGACAGTAGATGTTGGGGTGGTGTACTATAATTATCCAAGTGCCAGCGATCTGAACTGGGCAGAATTATATGGCAAATTAGGCTTCAAGAGTGTGATTGCGGAAGGTGATAGCATTTTAACCAATCTCAATTATACCAATGACTATGCCGGTGCAGATGCAGACAGCTGGAATGTGAATGTGGGTTATTCAGTTCCATTTGGTTCATCAGGTTTTGGTGGGGTTGCTGCTGTAGGCTATACCGTTGTGGATGAAGACAAATATAGCTTTTATGATGGTGATGATAATTATGTAGACTGGAAAGTGGGGGTAACGTATGGCTTTAAATCCATTTCAGGTGCCAGTGCTGAACTGGCAGCTGTAGGAACCAATACCGATACCGATGGTTTATCGGATGTCGCAGAACGTGCGGTGGATACCGGTGCAGTATTTACCCTTACCAAAACATTCTAATTGTAATTTCAAAGCATTAAAAAACCTCCAAAGCATGACTTTGGAGGTTTTTTTATAGGTCAGAATCTGATGTGCAGGCTGTTGCAGAAAATGCAGCGCGGATCAGCACAATTCATGCCGTGTTATGACGATCCAGGTAAAAAAAGGCTAGCCAAGGTATTGGCAATCAGGTATTCGCCATCATTTGAACCGGACTGACCTTTAAATGTCTGTTTAATCATTTGGCCCATCTGTATGGCATCGACAAGACTTTCAGGATGACGAATAAAGTTTCGCATCTAGTATTAACCCTGTTGTGCCCGATAGGACAACGCTTCAGTTAAATGCTGGCTTTGAATGTCAGTATGTTGGGTTAAATCGGCAATGCTTCGCGCGACACGTAATACCCGGTGGTAGGCGCGGGCAGACAAGTTTAAGCGTTGTTGGGCCATTTCCAGCATTTTTTGTGCCTGTGTATCGAGAGCTGCGAACTGTTCCAGCTGTTTGGGACTTAAAGCATGATTCAGGCATTGTTGTCGCTGGATTTGTAAATTATAGGCCTGAATTACCCGTTCCCGAACCGTGTGTGAGTTTTCAACTGGTGTAGTCGCCTGTAATTCATGGGCTTGTAAAGGCGGCACATCAATATGCAGGTCAATCCGGTCCAGAAGAGGGCCTGAAATCCGGTTTTGATAACGTTTAATCGCATCTGGGGAACATTGGCAGCGGATATCCTGATTAAAAGCATAACCACAAGGGCAGGGATTCATTGCGGCAATGAGTTGAAAGTTGGCCGGGAAGGTAATTTGCCTGGAGGCACGGGAAATCACTATTTCCTTGGATTCGAGCGGTTGTCTTAAGACTTCCAAGACCTTGCGATCAAATTCAGGCAGCTCATCTAAAAATAATACGCCCAAATGAGCCAGCGTAATTTCCCCCGGTTTGGGATGTGAACCCCCACCCACTAAAGCAATTGCGGAAGCGGTATGATGTGGCGCACGAAAAGGGCGCTGCCCAAAGGGATGTGAGCTATTGGCAACCGAATAAATACTGGCTACTTCCAGATTCTCCTGCATGTCCAGAGGGGGCAAAATACTGGCCAGCCGTGAAGCTAACAGTGTTTTCCCTGTACCGGGCGGGCCTTTAAACAATAGTGAATGTCCACCAGCGGCAGCAATTTCCAAAGCCCGTCGTGGGCGCAATTGACCTTTGATATCTGCTAAATCAAATTTGTACTGATTGATTGGATTGCTGCTAGGGGCTTGATATTGCTGAAGTGGATGTTGTCTGGATAAATGTTCACAGACATTTTTGAGATGGTGGGCAGCAAACACTTCAAAATTGGGCAGTTGCGAAGCATCTTGGGCATTTTGTTCCGGTAGAATCAGTTGATGTCCAGACTGCTGGCAGGCAATGGCAATGCTTAAAATACCGCTGATGGGACGAAGTTGACCATCCAGGGCCAGTTCACCAATAAATTCCAGCTGATCTGTCACATTTTCAGGTAGTTGGCCTGACGCGATTAAAATCCCCAAAGCAATGGGCAAATCCAGACGAGAGCCATCCTTGGGTAAGTCTGCAGGCGCTAAATTGATGGTGAGACGTTTGGTGGGGAATTGGAAACCACTATTAATAATGGCAGAACGTACTCGGTCTTTACTTTCCCGAACTGCTGCTTCAGGCAGCCCAACAATGGTTAAAGAAGGCAAACCCTGACTGACATGAACTTCCACCTCAATTAAAGGTGCATGAAGTCCAAGCAGACCTCGAGTGTAAATTTTAGCAAAAGACATTTATTATTGTTCCATTGTGGTGCGTTATTTTTAATCGTTTTTGGTCTTTTTATGCACTAAACAAGTGCTTATTTATTGTTCTTGATTTTAATTTCTAAAGCTTCAACCTGTTTAAGCAGTTCATTCAAGCGTAGGTTGGCATTATTTAATGCAGTACGTTGACGTTCAATTTCTTCTTTGGAAACCAGATCTATCTTGCTGACTGCTTCGTTCAGTAAGGCACGTAAATTATGCTCAATATCTTTTTTCGGTTGATCGAGCTGTTCCATTATGGCTTGTAATAAGGTTTCAATCATTGCAGTACCCATATAAAGATGGAGAAGTGGTGCTAGTGTAACATTGCTGCTACTTGGACCATAGTCCCACTCGACCGGATATAGCTTTATCCGATGTTTAAAATCGTTAATTTTATAGTAAAAATGTCTAGTTTCTGGAATTCAGACTACATGTAAAAGGATAAAATAGGTTATAAAGAAAACTCGTGTCAAAGTTTCTATTTCCCCCAACCTTAGAATTTTTGGCACGGAATTTGAACATAAAACCTTACTGGTGAAAGAAGCCGAAGGAAAACAAACATGAAGCTCGTAACTGCAATTGTAAAACCCTTTAAATTGGATGATGTGCGTGAAGCACTCTCTGACATTGGTGTTCAAGGGATCACCGTAACTGAAGTCAAAGGCTTTGGTCGTCAAAAAGGTCATACTGAACTTTACCGTGGTGCAGAATATGTTGTTGATTTTTTGCCTAAAGTGAAAATTGAAATCGCGATTAGCGATGAAATGGTTGATTCAGTCATTGAATCGATTACCCGTGTAGCAAGCACAGGAAAAATTGGTGACGGTAAAATTTTCGTTACTAATTTAGAACAAGTCATCCGTATCCGTACCGGTGAAACAGGTGCAGATGCTGTTTAATTTGGCATGAAGTTTGCTGAGTAGCTAATAACTCACAAAACTAGGTTGGGGGATACGAATGAAAAAAATGCTTATTGCGCTGAGTTTATCTGGCGCACTTTTAGGTGGTTCTGTTGCATGGGCTGAAGAAGCACTAACAGCAGCATCCACTCCTGCTGAAAATGTCGCAGCGACTGAAACAGCTGCCTCGTCTTTAACAACAAATTCTGAATTAGCTGCGGCACCTGATCCAGCTGAACAAACAGCAGCACCTGTCGAAGAAGAACCAAAATTAGATACAGGTGACACCTCATGGATTTTAGTGTCTACAGCACTGGTTCTATTGATGACCATTCCCGGACTTGCATTATTTTACGGCGGTATGGTTCGTAAGAAAAACGTACTTGGTACCATGGCACATAGCTTTGTTGCAGCAGCCATTGTCAGTATTACCT
This sequence comes from Acinetobacter uliginosus, assembly GCF_044130295.1. NCBI lineage: Bacteria > Pseudomonadati > Pseudomonadota > Gammaproteobacteria > Moraxellales > Moraxellaceae > Acinetobacter > Acinetobacter uliginosus. The sequence continues at coordinate 26,605 of NZ_JBIQOC010000026.1, forward strand.
GGGTGGTGATTGGTTATAGCCTGGCCTTTGGCAGTGGCAATGCTTTCATTGGTAACCTGGATAAAATCATGCTATCCGGCATTACCACAGATGCCTTAACTGGAACGATTCCGGAAGTTTTGTTTGTGATTTTCCAAATGACTTTTGCCATCATTACTGTAGCTATTATTACCGGTTCGATTGCAGAACGTATGAAATTTGGAGCTTTCGTTGCATTCATTACACTTTGGAGTGTGATTGTGTACGCGCCAATTACTCACTGGGTATGGGGTGGCGGCTGGTTAGCCAATGATGGCGCGCTTGACTTTGCCGGTGGTACGGTGGTTCATATTAACTCTGGTGTTGCAGGTCTGGTTGCTGCATACATGCTCGGTAAACGTATGGGCTTGGGCCGTGAATCAATGGCTCCCCATAACCTGACTTTAACCGTGGTGGGCGCAAGCTTGGTATGGGTAGGCTGGTTCGGTTTCAATGGTGGTTCTGCACTCGGTGCCAACGGTTCAGCCAGTTATGCACTTATTGCTACACAAGTTGCTGCTGCCGCTGCTGCAATCTCGTGGTTAATTACTGAAAAAGTGATTCGTGGTAAAGCTTCGGTATTGGGTGGTGCATCTGGTGCAGTTGCTGGCCTGGTGGTCATTACACCGGCAGCAGGTTTCGTGACTGTAGGCGGTGCGTTAGCTATGGGCTTGATCGGTGGTGTGGTGTGTTTCTGGGGTATTACTGCACTTAAACGTGCACTGAAAGCGGATGACTCTTTGGATGCCTTTGGTCTGCATGGTGTGGGTGGTATTGTCGGTGCAATTCTGACTGCAGTATTTGCCAGTGAATTTATTATGGGTGATAAAGTACCGACAGACATGATGCATCAATTATGGGTGCAACTTGAAGGTGTACTGGCAACCATTGCTTACTCTGCAGTATTGACCTTTATCATTCTGAAAGTGATTGATCTGGTCATTGGTATCCGTGTTGCGAGTGATGACGAACGTATGGGTCTGGACCTGAGTCAACATGGCGAACGTGTAGAATAATATAAAAACCAATAATCAATATATTGTGTAAAACAGCCCGTCAGGGCTGTTTTTTTTCCATATCTTGCGTAAGTCTCTACAAAGGGCAGAATTTTTGCTACACTCTGAATCCGATTTGATTTGTTCAATTAAACCGCTATGCACTGTCCATTTTGCAACGCTGCAGATAGTAAAGTGATCGATTCGCGTTTGGCTGCCGAAGGTTGCCAGATTCGTCGACGTCGTGAATGTATCAGCTGCGGAGAACGTTTTACCACCTTTGAAACCTATGAAGTGGTGATGCCCCGGGTGATTAAATCTGATGGCAAGAGTGAACCGTTTGACGAAGCAAAAATGCGTCGTTCCCTGATGCATGCTTTGCAAAAAAGGCCGGTGACCCAGGAACAGATTGAAACCGTACTCAGTGATATCCAGTTGCAGATTCGCCGTTTAGGTGAGCGCGATGTAAAATCACGCACCATTGGCGAAATTGTCATGCAGGCTTTATTTGCCTTAGACCATGTCGCTTACGTCCGTTTTGCCTCGGTGTATCAAGACTTCCAGGATGTCGAAGCCTTTCGTCGTCAAATTGAACAAATGCAACAGCGCGAACACTAAGATTTATTTTCCAAGAGCCATGCAATGTCCGAGTTAAAACAAGATTCTATTCAGCCAGATCAGCTCTGGATGCAACGTGCAATCGAATTGGCACGACTTGGACAATATTCAACCAAACCCAATCCCAATGTCGGCTGTGTCATCGTTAAAGATGGTCAATTGGTCGGTGAGGGCTTTCATCCGAAGGCCGGGCAACCGCATGCAGAAGTATTTGCCATGCGTCAGGCCGGTGAGCAAGCCAAAGGCGCAACAGCTTATGTCACTTTGGAGCCGTGTGCGCATTATGGCCGTACACCGCCGTGTGCCAAAGGTCTGGTCGAAGCTGGAATTGCAAAAGTGATTGTGGCCTGTCCGGACCCGAATCCCTTAGTGGCGGGTAAAGGCGTGCAGATTTTAAAAGAGGCAGGTATTGACGTCAGTGTTGGTATTTGCGAACAAGAAGCAGAAAAACTCAATCTGGGTTTTTTAAAAACCATGGCCACTGGCATGCCTTATGTGCGTTTAAAAGTCGCTTCCAGCCTGGATGGTCGAACTGCCATGGCATCGGGTGAATCGAAATGGATTACCGGAAGCGAGGCCCGTCAGGATGTACAGCACTGGCGTGCCATTTCCGGTGTGGTGATTACTGGCATTGAAACGGTACTTGCCGATGACTGCCAGCTGAATGTGCGTCAGCTGAATGGCATTGCCGATATCAGTACGATTGTGCAGCCCAAACGTCTGGTACTGGACCGTCAGGGGCGTTTACCTCTGACTGCAAAAATACTGCAGCAGCCCGAAACGTTCATGGTGATGGGACCGTTTCGTCAGGAACTGGCCGATTTGGGCGTGCTACAATTGCCAGTACAGCCTTTAAAAGAGCTGCTACAGACCTTATCTACCCAACATCAGATTTATGATGTGCTGGTGGAAGCAGGGGCAACATTATCCACGGCCTTTTTACAGGCACAGCTGGTGGATGAAATGATCAGCTATGTTGCACCGACCTTTTTAGGTCAAACCGCTCGTGCGATGTTTAATGCGGAATTCGACCGTATGGCAGAGCAACTTCGATTTAAGCTCATCGACCTGGTTCAAGTCGGGAATGATGTGCGCTTAAGGTTAATCCCTTCTCAAGAGACAGTATGAATTCAGAGTCTTCGGTTTATCATAAACGTCGTCATTCAGCACGTACTACAGATGAATACCTTTTCAACCAGCTTGTTCCGTATTTAGGCAATAAGCGCCGGTTACTGCATCTGATTTTGGAAGCGCTTGAGAGTACGGGAACCTTAAATAATCACAATGGTCGTGCGCCAATTTTTGCTGACTTTTTCGCTGGTTCCGGCGTGGTTTCGCGTCTGGCGCGACAAAATGGCTATCGGGTCATTGCCAATGACTGGGAACCCTACAGCCATGCGTTAAATAGCGCGATTTTGTCCTGTGTCGAAGCACCAGCATTTAAAGAGTTGGGCGGCTATCAAAAAGCGATTGATTATCTGAACCGTTTGCCGGAAGTCAAAGGCTGGGTGACGCATAACCTGTGCCCGCGTAATGACGAAATCTATGATCCGACTCGCGACCGTCTGTTCTTCAAACGTCGTAACGGGATGCGTATTGATGCCATCCGTCAGCAGATTGCCACTTGGCAGGCACAAGGTGCGATTGATGATGTAGAAATGTCGGCTTTGCTGGCACCCTTGCTGTATTCGGCCAGTTTCGTCAGTAATACTTCTGGGGTATTTAAAAGTTTCCACCATGGCTGGGGCGGTAAAACCCAAACGGCTCTGGAACGGATTGAATCCTTACTCTGGCTGACCCCAAGCCGTTTCTGTGAAATTGGTGACCCGAAAAAGCCGGCCGCGGAAATGTGGTGTGTTGATGCCCAGCATCTGGCCAATCAGATGAGTCATTTTGAAGTCGATATCGCTTATCTGGATCCACCGTATAACCAGCATGCCTATAGCAGTAACTATCATGTATTGAATGCCTTGACGCTGTGGGATCAGGTAGATTTGCCGAGTCCAGACACCAAAGGCTTTAAAAGCGGGATTGACCGGGCATGGCGTAAAGAACGTCCGAGCCAGTACAATTCTTCCAAGCATGCCAAAGAAGCCTATGAAAAATTATTGGCAACCATTAATGCACGTTATATTCTGACCAGCTATTCGACTGATGGTAATATTGAAGCGGGCGATTTGTTGCAGGCTAACTTGAAGCGTGGTCGCGTCACCTTGCTGACCCAAGATGTACCGCGTTATCGTGTCAGCAAGCAGCGCCAGTCAGAGCGCGCACGTGTGCTTGAATTTATTGTCATCACCGATACCCATGCCAAATCGGGTCCGCCATTACGCCAACTCTTGGGTCAGCTGTATCATTTTGCTGAACTTGGCGGTGTGGATACGACCGGTGTAAGTACGCAACTGGCATTGTGGTAAAACAAGGACAGAATTAGAGAAAAAGTTATGTTTACAGGCATTATTGAAAGTCTAGGTAAAGTAGAAAGCTTGCAAAATGTGGGTGGTGATGTGCGTCTGCGTATTGGCACCGACCTCGACATGTCTGATGTGCATTTGGGCGATTCGATTGCCACCAACGGGATCTGCCTGACTGTGATTGAATGGGGCGAAAACTGGTATGCCGCTGACGTTTCACGTGAAAGTCTGAATCGAACTACTTTAGGTACATGGAAAGTGGGGCAGCCGGTTAATGTGGAAAAAGCCATGTTGCCGACCACCCGTTTTGGCGGACATATCGTCAGTGGTCATGTCGATGCGGTCGGTGAAATCACGCTGGTACGTGAAGATGCGCGTTCCATTTATTATGAGGTCACGGCTCCGGCGGAAATTGCCAAATATCTGGCAGAAAAAGGCTCGGTCACGGTAGATGGCATTAGTCTGACCATTAACCACCTGCGTGGCAATATTATCAGCCTGAACCTGATTCCGCATACGGCAGAACGAACCAATATTGGCACCTGGAAAACCGGCGCCAAAGTGAATCTGGAAGTTGATGTTTTAGCGCGTTATATCGAGCGTTTAATGCTGGGGGATAAAGCTGCTGAAGTCAAAGAGCAATCCAAATTAAGCATGGCATTTTTAGCAGAAAATGGCTTCTTGAAGTAAAACATCTTAGAATAGAAAACAGTCTGATTGAAAAGTCAGGCTGTTTTTTTTGTTTTTAGTTTTTATTTTTAATAAGTTATGAAAATAATGTGGTTAAAGTGAGTAGCTGAAGATGCTTGATTTTTTAATGCATATTGAACAATGGTTGCCTACTTTGCTGGATCAGTATGGTCTGTGGATCTATGCCATTTTATTTCTGATTATCTTTGCAGAAACTGGTTCCGTATTTATGTTCTTCTTGCCGGGAGACAGCCTGCTGATTGCGATTGGTGCCCTCTGCTCAACCACAGATGTGATCCATTTAAATACCATGGGACTGTTGCTGTTTAGTGCTGCGGTACTGGGTTATATTGTCAATTATTATACTGGGCAGATTTTGGGGTTTAAGTTTTTCCATGAACATTCACGTTACTTAAAACCGGCCTATATCGTAAAAACCAACCATTATTTTACCAAGCATGGTGGTAAAACCATTTTGATGGCTCGCTTTGTTCCATTTGTACGTTCATTTGCTCCCTTTGCTGCAGGGGCAGGGCATATGAATCTCTTGAGTTTTATGCTGTATAACGTGGCCGGTGGTTTAATCTGGATTGCGGTATTATTGAGTATAGGCTACGGTGCAGGGAATATACTGGGTTTAGCGGTGGACCTGTTTTAATTTTGAATACTTTGAATTTCAGCCTCATTCCATATGCTGAAGTCAAAAAAAAGTCCACGGAAATAGACTTTTTTTGTCATGACAACAATATTTAAAAAATACCTGAAGTCGCCATGCTGAAACTCAAGTGCCAGGTTTTTCCGAAGATAAATTAGAGTTCTTTAAAATATAGTCAATTTCTTCCTGACTGGCCTGATGCAACTTGGCGCGAAATACAGTCACCGCTTGCTCAATCAGCGTTTCAGCTTCCAATTCCAGACGTAAACGTAGGCTTTCTAGCTCCGATAATATTTCATGGTCAGCAATCGAGAACATGCCCTTGGCAAAATTCAAGGCCGGGCCCGCAGGGTTCTTGTGATAACGTGCAGTATAGGTTTGCGTTTCGTGCTCTATATTTTGACGTATAAAAGCCAAGGTATGAACCTGCTCGGCAAATTGTCTTTCTTCGTCTAGCTGTAATGCCCGTGCATAAGCTGCCTGTTCGGCACGCTTATTTTCCAGCGACTGTTCTAGGGCACGTTGCTTGTGCAAGCGCGCTTCTTCAATCAGCTGGGCCTTACGTTCGGCATAGGCATGTTCAATCTTTTCATAAGATTGCTGCTGGGCTTCTTTGTCTTTTTCTAGCCACTTCTGAATATTGGTTTCAGGTTTGAGGACATTGCAGACGCGGTGTAGGTCATCAATAAATGCCTGACGAACAGCCTCAGGTACGTTTAACCAGCGCTGTTTAAAATCTTGACCGACATTTAATGCCACCACATCTCTCCTTATTTCCATTGATCGGCTAAAGCTTGAACGTTCGCGGCTCAATACCTAAGCGTCGATATTGTTTAAATTTTTCACGACCCAGTTGCTTTGCCGATTCATTATTTTCGATGATTTCTATAATGTGACTAAATTTATCAATCTGTTCAAGGGCTTGATTGTTAAAATTAAACACAATCCAGTCAGACTCTTGCGGCAGGCGGGATGAAATGCAAATGCTGGCCTGTTCCTGATCAATGCCATGCGGAATAAAACTGCCAGGATCAAAACTCCACAACTGTTCATCAAGCTGCTGCTGCAAGTCGGAATCTTCACAATATAACCAGATCTGTGCCGGCTGTTTCAGAATTTTGCGACACAAACGGCAAGTGCTTTGCACTTGCCGTTCATTGCTTTTTTCAAACAGGTAAAAGCTGACTTTAGCCATTCGACTGCACACGATTGGCCAAGAACTGAACCAGTAATGGTACAGGACGACCGGTTGCACTTTTGGCTGTACCTGAGTTCCATGCTGTACCGGCAACATCGAGATGTGCCCAGCGGTATTCACGGGTAAAGCGTTGCAAGAAACAAGCAGCCGTTACAGAACCGGCTTTCGGTCCACCGATATTGGCAATATCGGCAAATGGAGAATCCAGCTGTTCCTGATAGTCTTCAATTACCGGCATGCGCCATACCCGGTCAAATGAAGCCTGGCCTGCAGCAGTAATTTCAGCAGCCAATTCATCATCCGGAGTAAATAAACCTGACAACACTGAACCCAAGGCCACCACGCAGGCACCGGTCAAGGTTGCAATATCAATCACCAGCGCCGGATTGAAACGCTTGATGTAGGTAAGGGTATCACATAGCACCAAACGGCCTTCCGCATCGGTATTTAAAATTTCCACCGTTTGTCCACTCATGGTGGTTACGATATCACCTGGACGGGTGGCATGACCTGAAGGCATGTTTTCAGCAGCGGCAATGGCACCGACCACATGAATTGGCAGTTTAGATTCGCACAGGGCACGCATGGTGCCGAGAACGGATGCCGCGCCGCACATGTCAAATTTCATCTCATCCATGCCCAGACCCGGTTTCAGTGAAATACCGCCGGTATCAAAGGTTACGCCTTTGCCGACCAGTACCACAGGTGCCTGTTCGGTATGGGCTTTATATTCGAGGGTAATCACACGACCCGGACGGTCTGAACCTTTGCTCACCGCCAGGAAGGCATTCATGCCCAAGTCTGCCATTTGCTGTTCATTAATCACGGTGACTTTTAGTAGGTCCGGATATTGTGCTGCCAAAGCTTGAGCCTGTTCAGCCAGATATTCTGGGAAACAGATATTACCTGGGCGATTGCCTAAATCACGTGCCAGGTTCTGACCAGATTGCACGGCATGAATCAGAGACAATTGTTGCGGGTTTAATGTGCTGTTTTCGGCAATCAGATGAATTTCTTCAAGCACAAATTCATTTTTCTTCGATTTGTACTCATCAAATGCATAACTGGCCTGAGTCAGCGCCAGTGCAAATAAATAATGCTGTTCAGGGGCTAGGGCAGAAATATCAATACTGATCTGTTTGAATTTTTTTTGTGACGCTTTGATAATATTTTGTGCGATTTTTGCTAATTTGGTCGGCTGAATTTCAGCTGCTTTATCTAGGCCAATCAGCGTGGTATTGGTACAGGCAGCCACTTTGCCGATCAGGGTTAAAGATTCGCATAGACTCGCCTTGAATTGTGCTGCTTCGAATAAACTATTTAAATCATTGATTTGATAAGTGGTCGAGGCCTGTTGCAGCTGCTCGGAATCTACTAATATCAATAAACATGGGCTAGATGCATTCTCTTGGAATGACGTATTAATGGTCAGTTTCATGTGTTGTATTCATGCCTTGGAAAGATTGCAAATCATTAAACCATTGAAACATTTCTATGAATAGGGTTTCAACGCGCAACAACAGTATAGGTTTTATATTTTCACCATTCGGGTAAACTAGCGCTAGTTTTATTTGTTTCTTTTTTGGGAAGAATTAATTTGATTATTCGGCGTTATCTGGTCAAGCAAGTGCTGTCTACCTCCCTGGTGGTCATTGCTTTATTGACCTTAATCATGATGGGTGGTCGGCTGATCAAGTTTTTTGGTGTGGCGGCACAAGGTCGTTTAGATACCAGTATTTTGTTTAGCATTATTGGTTATCGACTGCCAGAATTTTTAACATTAATTCTTCCGCTCGGCTTTTTCATTGGTCTGATGCTTGTGTTTGGCCGTCTCTACGTCGATCATGAGATGGCAGTCATGAATGGTAGTGGCATCAGCCGTAATCAGTTGGGACGTTTGCTGATTCCACTGACGGTGGTTTTTCTTGCGGTTCAAACAGTATTGATGGTGTGGATGTCCCCTTGGGGACTGCGTCACTTTGAAGAACTGATCACCAATCAGGCGGTGAGAACCGGTTTCGATTTGGTTCGCCCCAAAGAATTCATTTCCTCTGGTCCCTATACTATTTATGCTGGAGATTTGTCGGAAGATCGTCACAATTTAAAAGATGTGTTTTTCTATCAGCGTGCCGAAAAACCGGGCAAACCTGATGTCATGATTTTGGCGAAGGAAGCCACCCGTGTAGATGTTGCTAATGAAACGGCCAGTATTGTGGATTTGGTAGAAGGGCGCCGTTATGAAATTTTCCCGGGAACACCAAAATATACACAAGCAGAGTTTCAATCTTATCGTTTACGTTTAGAAAGTGATCAAGAAGCAAAATTTGAAAGCGCTGAAGTGGAAGCCTTACCAATTGCCAAACTTTGGAACAACCGCAATGATCCTGTCGTTGTGAGTGAATTGGGCTGGCGTCTCTTCGTACCCTTTTCCATTGTGGTTGCCTTAATGCTGGCGATTGCATTGTGTGAAGTAAGCCCACGTCAGGGACGTTATTTAAAACTGTTCCCGGCCTTACTGATTTTTGCCAGTCTGATTGTGGCCCTGATGGCGGTCAAAACGCGCATTAGTAAAGATGAAATGGGCATCTGGGCCTATCCTTTGGTGTTGCTGGCCTATGCTGTTGCCGCAGCACTGTTTTCCCGGAAACAGAAACTGGGACCCAAAATCAAGAAACGAATTCAGCAGGTGAGGTCTTAAAATGTTAGCACGTCGAATAGTCGCCAAACATGTGACCAAAACTACGGCACTTGCCATGCTGGGTGCAACCGCAGTGCTCTCTGTTTTACAGGTGCTGTTCACCTATTTGGGTGAATTGGGTTCGCTGAACGAAAACTATGGAGCCTGGCAGGCATTTCTCTATGTATTATGGGGTGCACCGCGTTATCTCTATGAAATTTTGCCGATCTCTGCCCTGATTGGAGCAGTGCTGGGTTTAGGTACTCTGGCTTCCAATAGTGAGCTGGTGGTGATGCGCTCGGTGGGCATCAGCCTGTGGCGTATTGTGGGCTGGGTGATTCGTTCAGCGCTGATTCTGGTGGTGTTATCCTTTGTCTTAAGTGAATGGGTGATTCCGTATACCAATGAACAGGCCAAAAGTGTCAAAGATCACCGTAGCGCCAGTGCATTGGGTGAGGTGAGGGGCTACTGGACCCGTGAAGGCCAGCGTTTTATTTACATTGATTATGCCAATGCACAAGGCCAGCTTCAGCGTGTTCAGGTGGTCGACTTTGATGACAATTATTATCTGAAAGGTGTACTGAATGCAGAACAGGGCCAGTTCATTAAAGATGGTGACTGGAAGCTGCAGCAGGCAACCCAGATGGATATTCTGCCACAAGGCAATTCTACTCTGCTACAGAGTGCACAGCTACCGCTGGCTTTAGCCCTGCAACCGAAATATGTGCATATGGTCACCATTGACCCGGAAGATTTATCTCCAAGTCAACTGGTAAGTTTTATGAGCTATATGCGTGAATATAGCCAGGTGCCGAAAACCTACCAGCTGGCATTCTGGCAAAAAGTCGGTTCGCCATTTGCCCTAATTGCCTTGGTGTTGATTGCCTGTTCCTTTATTTTTGGTCCCTTACGTCAACAGTCGATGGGTTTCCGTCTGGTCATTGCCTTGTTTACTGGCTTGGGATTCTTCTATCTGCAGGACTTTTTGGGCTATGCCAGTCTGGTCTATTCACCATCACCGGCCTGGTTCGTGTTTGTGCCGATTGTGCTGATGCTGCTGGTCGGTGGTTATTTACTGCGCCGTGCACGTTAAACTGCTCCGACAGTGATAAAAAGAATGTGCATGATCAGCTTTAGTCATGATCTGCACATAGAGTCTTGACCGAAAATTCGGTAAGATATGACGATGAAATTGTAAACAAAAGAGTGTTCATTATGACGGATGCAACTGCTGGCAAAATCCCTCACGTATTGGTAATCATGGATGGTGTGGGTCATCGCGAAGCGGTCGAAGACAATGCTTTCCTGGCAGCAAAACGACCTAATTTAACTGCTATGCAACAAAAGCATCCGCATGGTTTGATTTCAGGTTCAGGTGAAGATGTCGGCCTGCCTGATGGTCAAATGGGCAACTCTGAAGTCGGTCATATGAACCTGGGTGCAGGCCGTGTGCTGTATCAGGATTTCACGCGTATTACCAAAGACATCCGTACCGGTGCTTTTTTTGAGCATGAAGTGCTGGTCGATGCCGTTGAAAAAGCCAAAGCTGCAAATGGCGCAGTACATATTATGGGCTTGCTGTCGCAAGGTGGCGTGCATTCGCATGAAGACCATATTGTGGCCATGGCTGAACTGGCACTGAAACGCGGTGCCAAAGTTTATCTGCATGCTTTCCTGGATGGTCGCGATACACCGCCTAAAAGTGCGCAGCCTTCGCTTGAAAAATTAGATGCGTTATTTGCCCAATATCCGGGTCAAGGTCGTATTGCGACCCTGATCGGCCGTTATTTTGCCATGGATCGTGATAACCGTTGGGATCGTGTCGAACAGGCCTACCGTCTGCTGACTGAAGGTGAAGCTGTACGTACCGCTGCAACAGCTGTTGAAGGTCTGGAACAGGCGTACGCAGCAAATGAGTCCGATGAATTTGTCAAAGCGACCCGTATTGGTGATGTGGCGAAAATTCAGGATGGCGACAGTGTAGTGTTCATGAATTTCCGTGCCGACCGTGCGCGTGAAATTACCAAAGCCTTTGTAGAAAAAGACTTTGCCGGTTTTGAGCGTAAAGTGGTTCCGAACCTGTCTAAATTTGTGATGCTGACCCGTTACCAGGCGACCATTGATGCACCTGTGGCCTATATGCCAGAAGCGTTGAAAAACTCGATTGGTGAATACTTGTCTGATTTGGGTAAAACCCAGTTACGTATTGCTGAAACAGAAAAATATGCCCACGTGACCTTCTTCTTCAGTGGTGGTCGTGAAGATGAATACCCGGGTGAAAAACGCATTCTGATTCCATCTCCAAGTGTGGCGACTTATGACCTGAAACCGGAAATGAGTGCTTATGAGGTGACTGATGAACTGGTTGCTGCAATTAATTCAGGTAAATACGACCTCTTGGTGGTGAACTATGCCAATGGTGATATGGTTGGGCATACCGGTGTATTTGATGCCGCAGTGAAAGCAGTGGAAGCGGTAGATACGTGCCTGGGTCGTGTCTATGAAGCGGTGATGGCACAAAAAGGCCATATGCTGATTACTGCCGATCATGGTAATGTAGAGCAAATGCAGGACTACCAAAGCGGTCAGGTACATACCCAACATACCACTGAACTGGTTCCGTTTATCTATGCAGGCCCGACTTCTGCCACGATTGCTGAAGGGGGGGTGCTTGCAGATGTCGCACCGACATTGTTGAATCTCATGCAAATTCCTGTACCTGCAGAAATGCAAGGTCGTAATTTGATTACTTTAAAATCATAAAAATTTTCGTATAAACAGGTGAATGGATGGCTTTACAGCGCTGGAACAAGGTTGTCATTTTAACAACGTTATTCATGTGTGTGAGCCATTCCGCCCTTGCCGCCGTAAAAGGCCAGGTTCAGCCAGTTCTAGATTTTGATGATGAAGTGGAACAGAATTATGCTGAAGTTCCGGTGGAATCAATTCAGCAGTTCGTGCAGATTTACAGCATTGTCAAAGAAAATTATGTTGATGAAAAAAATGACGAAGCCTTATTTCAACAGGCCATTAAAGGTCTGGTCAGTGGGCTGGATCGTTATTCCCGTTACTTAAGTCCAGAAGATTATAAGCAGCTGTTACAATATACCGAAGGTGATATCGCCTCTGTCGATTTTGAACTGGCTTATGACTCACAGTTGCATCAATGGGTCATTCGAGGATTAAAGGAAAATGCGGATTCAGCCAAGCAAGGTTTGCGCAATGGGGTCAGTGTTTTTAAGATTGATGATCAGGAACTGAAAAAATTCAATCATGATCAGGTGAACAGCTTGCTGAATGGTTCGATTGGCTCTACCTTAAGTTTACAGCTGGCACCAAGTAGCAAGCCGCTGATTTTAGTCCGTAATAAAAAAATAGAAACCGATATTCAGGCAACCCTGCTGCATAATCAGGTGCTGGTGATCAAAGTCAAGGTATTTCAGCAAGATACAGCCAATGAAATTAAACGCCTGATTGAAGAGCATTCTTCTTCACGCTTGAAAGCAGTATTGCTGGATTTAAGAAATAACCCGGGCGGATTGTTGTCTGCTGCGGTTGAATCGGCCGATCTTTTTTTGAATCAGGGCATCATCGTTTCGACCAAAAGCCGTTCTGAAGGCGACCAGCAGTTTCAGGCCTTACCCAGTTTTGAATTTCAGAATTTAAAGTTGGGTATTTTAATCAATAACCGTTCTGCCTCTGCTGCTGAAGTGTTTACTGCAGCGATGAAAGATCATGGGCGTGCCTGGGTGGTGGGTGATAAAAGCTATGGAAAGGGCGTAGTGCAAAAACTGTTTCCCCTTTCCAATGGTGCGGCTTTACAGATGACGGTATCGCATTACTACACCCCTAAAGGGCAAATGATTGAAGGGGTGGGAATTCAGCCCAATCAACCTTATCTGCTGCAACATGACATGAAAGAAGAAAACTATCTGGAACATGTTGCAGAGATCATTTTAAACCATAAATAAAACGGCCTAATCCTTAAAAATGGCCTAGTCCTCGTCGGTATCTAAACCAAATTTCTTCAGACGATAACGCAAGGAACGGAAAGACATGCCCAGCTTCTTGGCCGCCAGGGTCCTGTTCCAATGGGTTAAATTCAGTGCATTGAGTAAAATATCTTTTTCAATATTTTCCAGATAAAGCTCCAGACCTTCATCAGGCAATTTCTTGGAAGATATCAGGATGTCACTGCGCAAGTTGTGCTGGTCTTCCGTTACCTCTGATGCTGCCGCAGTAGGATAGCGTAAAGGTGCGCTTTGCAAGTGTTGCAAGTCGATGATTTCATCATCGCTTAAGGTAATCGCGCGTTCAATGATATTGCGCAGTTCACGCACATTGCCGGGATAATATTGACTCAGTAAAAAGCTTTTCGCACGATCAGTCAGCTGTTTTTGAGGAATAGCCCATTCCTGAGAAATTTTCTGAATAAAGTGATGGGCCAATAAAATGATATCGTCACCGCGTTCACGCAGTGGAGGCAAGACCAGATCCATGACATGAATGCGGAAGAACAAGTCCTGTCTAAAGCGACCTTGCTGAACCAGGGCTTCCAGATCCTGATGGCTGGCACTAATCACGCGGAAATCGACATCAATTTCACAGTCTGAACCGACTGGACGAATCCGTTTTTCCTGTACGGCACGCAGCAGTTTAACCTGCATACTTAAAGGCAGTTCAGCAATTTCATCCAGAAACAAACTGCCGCCGTGGGCAGATTGAATCAGACCCTGTTTGTCCTGAGTGGCGCCGGTAAAGCTGCCTTTTTTATGCCCAAACAGTTCGCTTTCCATTAATTCAGTCGGGATGGCTCCGCAGTTAATGGCAATAAAAGGGCCTTCATTGCGGTTACTGAGGCGATGCACCAGATTGGCAATGACTTCTTTTCCCGTTCCGGATTCACCAGTAATAAAGACGGGTGCCTGAGAGCGGGCAATTTTATTTAGGGTCACCCGTAACTGTTGAATCGGCAGGGATTGTCCGACCAGCAATTTTTGCTCCAGACTATCTTCCTTGATCTGTAACAGTTCTTGTGGTTTGTTGAAAGCCTTTTGCAGGAGCTGTTCCAGATGCTTCTGATTCACGGGTTTGCTAACAAAATCGAAGGCACCCGCTTTAAGTGCTGCGATGGCAATTTCCATATTGCCATATGCGGTCAGTACCGCCACGGGTATGGATGGATAATGTTGGTTAATCCATTCCACCAGTTGCAGGCCATTGCCGTCCGGTAAATTTAAATCGGTTAAACAGGCATCATAGCGGTATTCAGACAAGAATTTTTTGGCCTGTTCAAGACGATAGGCGATATGGGTTTTAATCCCGATCCGGGATAAAGACATTTGCATGAGGGTACACAAGTCTTCCTCATCATCCACCAATAAAACAAGTGGTTGTTGTTCCACAATACACCCCAGCAATTTTCATTTATAAAGCGACTCGCAGGCATTCTATTCGAAAGCATGCTCCCTGTTCTTGTTTTACATAGTTCAGTTTTGCCTGGTTGGCTTCGCAAAAACTATGTGATAAGTATAATCCTAAACCAGTTCCCGTGATTTCGGTACTAAAAAAAGGTTGAAACAAATTAGCCAAGTCCTTGGAAGCAACGCCCGCCCCAAAATCACGAACATCAATGCGCACATTGGCTTCATGTAAGTTAACATTCAATTCGATATGTGAATGTTCTGGGGAATTGTGTCGAATGGCATTGCGAATCAGGTTAATCAGCACTTGACGAAGTTGTGCCTCGTCAAAATGAACAAAAATATTACTGTGAACAGTATATTTAATTTGGGTCGCAATATCAGCCAAATCTTCCTGAATGAGTAAGGGAATAAACTGTTTCAGCTCAATGGTTGAGGGATGAGTTTCTTTATTGCGCACCATATTCAGGGTGTCTTGTACAATCCGGTCAATCCGCTGTGTCTGCTTGGCAATCATCCGGCTTAAGGTTACCTGCTGATGCGGGTCGCTATCAATCAAAAGTTCATTGGCCTGAGCAATGGCAGCTAAAGGATTGCGAATTTCATGGGCAATACTGGCGGACAGTTGCCCGAGTGCCGCAAGTTTTAATTGTTGGACACGTTGATTGAGCTTGGTGGCATCCTGCAATACCAGTAGCGTCAGGGTCTGTTGTGGCACCATGAGCTTTTGCACTTCAATATGCATATGATAATGGCTGAGCTGCGATTCAAACTGAAATTTTTCTCCGTCCTGCAATTGATCAAATTTAAGTAATTCAAATAAATCAGGCTGTGCCTTATATAAGGGGTATTTGTCATAGGCATACAGTGGGGGAATGCCTAAAAGCAGACAGGCAGCAGGGTTGCTCAGCACAATATGACAGTTTTCATCTAAAACCAGATACCCCAGTTCGATCTGTTCCAGAATATAGCGATTCAGGTTTTGCAGCCGGTTTAATTCCAAAGACTGCGAAAAATTTAAATTTTCAAGCAGTTGAAAGCGTTTTACTGCAATTTGCCCACTGCCATACACCACTAAAAACAGAAAAGCCAATATCGCACTGTTGCCAATATTATTCAGTGAAGAAAAATCAAAAATACTGCCTAAAAAAAGCTGATAAATCACACTGATCACGGCAATCAGGGTAATGATCAAAGCCTTTTGGGCATCAAGTAATAACGAGGCCGCGAAGATAGTAATCACAAACAGCAAACTCAATTGCAGGTTCGGACCATCGACGGCCAAGGTGAGCAAGCTTAAAGCAATGACATCGACAACAAATAACAGTGGGAGTTGCTGGGCAGTTTTAAAGCGTATGCTTTTGAGTATTATTAACTGGATAAAACTTGCCGATACGTAGCCGATTAGCACGTAAAGATAAAGCTGTTGATAGTGGTAATCTAGACTTAAGCGCTGATACGTGAGTAAGAAAATCAGCAGAAGACTGGTCGCAATAATGAGTCTATAGGTGCTATACCAAATACCTAAATGATATTGGTTAAACTCTAAATTATGGGTATTTTGCGTCATGCAAGTCTTCTAGCAAGCCAAAGGGCCTTAAGGTTTAATCAGGCCATAGCGAATGGCCAGATGAGTCAATTTGACATCACTATCTAGATTCAGCTTTTCGAAGATGCGGTAACGGTAAGTATTCACCGTTTTAACACTGACAAAAAGTTTATCGGCAATTTCCTGGGCACTAATACAATTGACCACCATCATTGCGACCTGCATTTCGCGTTCCGACAAGGCATCGAAAGGAGATTGCTGGGTGTCGGAAAGGTAAGAACTGGCCAGTTGTTCGGCAATGTCGGCACTGAAATATTTTCCGCCTTGCATGACCTTGTTGATGGCACGTACCATTTCGGAAACCGGTGCACCTTTGGTGATATAGCCTTTCGCCCCGGCTTTCAGTAATAAGGAAGGATAGGGTTCCTCCGCCAGACCACTGACGGCCAGTACTTTGGTTTCAGGGGCTGTTTGCAATAGGCGTCGGGTGGTTTCTACCCCGCCAATGCCCGGCATGTTGACATCCAGCAAAACGATATTCGGATGATGATGACGGACTAAGTTAATCGCTTCTTCACCAGATTCAGCCTGACCAATCACTTGAACATCCGCATGGTCTTCGAGCATACGGCAAATTCCGGTACGTACCAATTCATGGTCATCTACCACTAAAACTGTGATCACCTAGTTCTCCCTCATCTCAAAAAAATGCATTTTTTTGTTACATAAAGCAAAATAAGCTTGCAATGAAATGACAAAATTAGCAATCCTATTCTTTATCTTTCCATTAAATGTTATACACAATGTTGTGAGTAACAAAAAGTGTTCATATTTGTGTTTAAATGTAAGCATTTTTGAGGGAATATACAAATGTATATTGCCTTCTTGAGTTGAGTAAATCACCGTGAAAAATTCGAAAAAATCTTTAATGCATGTGCTAGGCATATCGATTCTGCTAGGCATAAGTTCAACCAGTTTTGCTGAGCTGGTGATGGATGCGTCTAAAGGGGCGGGACAAGCGACGTTAAACTGGTCCTCTGAAGATGTGAGTCAATTATTAAACGGTGATGCTTCAGCTGAAGAAGTCTCTCCACAAGGTTCAACAAAAGTAACCACTTCTGTACGCAGTTCAAATGCTGCAGCTACTCATTCTGCACCCAAGGCTGTACAGATTTTAAATAATTCCAGCTATGGCAATCAGCCTTCGGTTAATGCCCGTGCTGCTTTGGTGATGGATGGACAGACAGGCGAGGTTTTATACAGTAAAAATAGTAATACTGCCTTTCCAATTGCCTCTCTAACCAAGCTGATGACTGCTGTGGTCATTGCTGATGCGCGTTTAAACATGTCTGAGACAATTACCTTACAACAGGCTGACTTTTCTTGTTCAGGCTGTAAGAGTTCAAGCTCAACGCTCCGTGCGGGTGATAGCATGAATCGCGCTGAAGCTTTACTGTTTGCTTTAATGAAGTCTGAGAATCCGGCTGCTTCTGCATTGGCACGTACTTATCCAGGGGGACGTTCGGCTTTCATCGCAGCGATGAACAAAAAAGCCAAAGCACTTGGAATGAATTCAACCCATTATCTGGAGTCAACAGGTTTGAACCCGGGTAATGTTTCTTCAGCGCGTGACCTTGGTATTTTGGTCAATACCGCATCGCAATATGGTTTGATTCGCCAGTTCTCGACCACTCCAAGCTATGACTTTAACCTTGGTTACCGAGTATTGAAATCGAACAATACCAATGCGTTAGTCCGTAATGGTGGCTGGAATATCAATATTTCCAAAACCGGTTATATCAATGAAGCAGGACGTTGTGTAGCCATGCATACCACTTTAAATAACCGTCCGGCTGTGGTTGTACTGCTTGGAGCAGATTCTTCTGCCGCACGTACCAATGATGCCACCCGTTTAATGACTTGGGTTAGCCAGTTACCCAAGCGTATTTAAGGCTGAATTTGGAGAAGTCTTCAAATCTACTCAACATTTGAATGCTTCTAAATGAAAAAACCCTGCGATCGCAGGGTTTTTTTTCTTCGGTCTAAATATGCATTACATATTAGAAAGAATAGAGTCTTTCACTTGATCCATAGAGGCATCGATAGACAACATCACGGCATCAGAACACTGTTTGATGGCAGTGTCAGGGTCTTTCAGGCCATTACCGGTTACTGTACATACGATAACAGAACCTTCAGCAATTTTACCTGCTTTAATATCACGAATCGCACCACCGATAGACGCTGCAGAAGCAGGTTCTACGAATACACCTTCATACATAGAAAGTAAGCGTTGTGCTTCTAAAATTTCAGTATCAGTCAGTTCATCGAACCAGCCTTTTGAATCACGTACCACCGCTTTGGCATGATGCCAGCTTTGCGGGTTACCAATACGAATCGCTGTAGCTACAGTTTCAGGGTTTTCAACCGGTGCACCACGCAGGAACGGCGCAGCACCAGATGCCTGGTAACCGACCATGGTTGGCAAGCCTTCAGGTTTAGGACCAGTGAACTGATCAGTTGCAGCATCATAAACCACTTGTTCAAACTGCTCTTTAGGCTGGTTGGCAACAGCTTCAGTATAACCCATCCAGTGAGCCGTGATATTACCTGCATTACCCACTGGCAAGCAGTGATAATCTGGAGCACGACCTAACTCATCCACGATTTCATACGCAATGGTTTTTTGACCTTGCAAACGGTAAGGGTTGATAGAGTTTACAATCGTCACAGGTGCTTGGTCAGCCACTTCTTTGACCAGACGCATACCGTCGTCGAAGTTACCGCGGATTTGCATGGTGACAGCACCATACATCATCGCTTGTGCCATTTTGCCCATGGCAATTTTGCCTTCTGGGATTAAAACGAATGCTTTGATGCCAGCACGGGCAGCATAAGCAGCAGCAGCAGCAGAAGTGTTACCGGTAGAAGCACAGATAATCGCTTTAGAGCCTTCTTCAACTGCTTTAGTAACCGCCATGGTCATACCACGGTCTTTAAATGAACCAGTCGGGTTTAAGCCCTCGTACTTCACATAAATTTCAACATTTTTGCCAATAATGCGTGGAATGTTCTCAAGCTTGATCAGTGGCGTATTCCCTTCGCCTAAAGAGATTGCGCGAGTAGTTGCAGACACTGGTAAACGGTCGCGATAGCGGTCAACTAAACCAGTATAACGATTGGCATTAGACATGATGATGTTCCAATTGTGTGTAGAGCTTGGCAAGGGGAATACTCCCCTCAACCCGATTAATTATCAAGCGATTCTAAACGAATTCGTACAATTTCGCCATGAATGACGGGCAATGCTTGAATTTGCTGAAGGGCTTCATCCATTTTTGATTCCTTGACTGGATCAGTCAGAATCACGATAGGAATAAGGTCTTTTAAGCGCGGCTGTTGCATGATCGCGTCAATGCTAATACCGGCACGGCTTAAAATGGTGGTGACATCTGCCAGAACACCGGTTTGATCTTCGGCATTAATACGGATGTAATAGCCCGTGGTCATTTCTTCACGCGGCAGAATTGGCAAATCTGTTAAAGCTTCAAAAGCCAGCTGTGGAATGGTTCCGGCACCATCTTCTGTGTAAATAATATCACGGACAATATCCACGATGTCTGCGACTACCGCAGAAGCAGTAGGGCCAGCACCTGCGCCAGCACCGTAATACAGTGTTGGACCAACCGCATTGGCTTGAACCAAGACTGCATTTTTCACGCCATTAACATTGGCAATCAGTTGATCATCTGGAATTAAAGTAGGATGAACACGTAATTCAATACCAGATGCAGCACGACGGGCAATTCCCAGGTGCTTGATACGGAAGCCCAGATCTTCGGCATATTTCACGTCTTGAGCAGTCACTTTGCTGATGCCTTCAGTAAATACCTTGTCGAACTGTAGCGGAATACCAAAGGCACATGAAGCCAGAATCGTCAGTTTATGTGCAGCATCAATGCCTTCAACGTCAAAGGTTGGATCGGCTTCAGCATAACCCAGCTCCTGTGCTTCTTTTAGCACATCTGCAAAAGCACGCCCTTTTTCACGCATTTCACTTAAAATGAAGTTGCCTGTACCGTTGATGATGCCCGCTAGCCATTCAATCTTGTTGGCAGCCAAACCTTCACGAATGACTTTAATAATTGGAATACCACCAGCAACGGCTGCTTCATAGGCAATTTGCACGGCATGGTCTTCGGCCGCTTTAAACAGTTCATTACCGTGTTCAGCCAGCAGGGCCTTGTTAGCTGTCACAATGTGCTTGCCGTGTTTCATCGCTTCCATGATGACTTCATAAGCAGGGTGAATGCCGCCCATGACTTCTACCACGATATCGACATCCGGTTGACGAACAATATCGAGCAGATCAGCACTTTGTTTCACCGAAGCAGGCAAATCCAGATCAGGACGAGGGCGACGTGTACCCACATGGGTAATTTGGATTTCTCGACCGGTGCGACGTTTTATCTCAGCAGCATTTTCTTTTAGTAGTTTAAGGGCACCACCACCCACAGTACCAAGACCGAGGATTGCCAGACGAACTGGTTTCACGTCACACTCCAAATATGTATTCAACTTTAAGCGAATCTAGATCATAGCTAAAAAAACGGCCAGACTCTAGGGCAGAAATCACTTTATCTCTACCTATTAAATTTAGTAGATGAACTGATAAAAATTAGTTATTTAAACGCTCTACCAATTCTTCAGGCGAGAGATATCCACCCAGGTAAATGCCCTCGCTGTTATAAATGGCCGGAGTGCCATTGACGCCCATATTTAGCCCCAGCTGATATTGATCTCGAACCGGATTTTTACAGGTCGCTGGAGCAAGTGGTGTCCCGGCAATGGCCTGATTAAAAGCCGCCTGACGGTCTTTACTACACCACACGCTTTCCATGGCTGGCATGAACTGTTCGCCACGTGGCCAAGCGATATAGCGTACTTCGATGCCCTTGGCATTAATTTCGCTCATATGCTCATGCAGTTTATGGCAGTACGGACAGCTGGCATCGGTAAACACATACACGATATGCTTGGTTTTGCCTTGGGCTTTATAAACCAGCAAGTCTTCGACTTTTAAGTTAGCCAGCAGCTTTTTATTGGCTTCGGATTGCAGGTTTTCACTGACATTGTGAATTTTACTGTCACCTAGACGCAGCACGTCACCCTGAATAATGTATTTGCCATCAGCGGTGGCATAAACTGATGACATGCCTTCCAGGTTAACCCAATACAGGTTAGGAACTTCGGTTGCCTTGATATTTAAAATTTTGGCATTGATATTGGCTTTCTTGAAGTGCTGCTGCAGCGTGTTTACCAGACGTTGCTGTGCATTGCGTTCTGAAAGATTGGAGGCCTGGCCGGTAGCAGGTGCACTAGCGGTTAAAGTACTTTGTTTTTTTTCATCATTATTCGAATTGGAGCAGGCCGTTAATCCTAAGCCAGCAGCAAGTGTACATGCGAGAAAAATTTTTGAACGGGTAAATAACATAAACAACCCTTTCTTGTAGGCATAAAAACAGGTGCCTAAGCATAACAAAAAAAAATGCCCGCGATAAAACTTCTTGGTCTGAATTTGCTGCCCTTAAGCGCGTGGATGATAAGTGGCATGCAATTGCTGCATGCGAACCTGAGCCACGTGGGTATAAATCTGAGTGGTGGATAAATCACTATGCCCGAGCAGCATCTGGACCACACGCAAGTCGGCACCATGATTGAGCAAATGGGTGGCAAAGGCATGACGCAGGGTATGCGGTGAAAGTTCGGTTTGAATCCCGGCCTGCAAGGCATAACGTTTAATAGCATACCAGAAATTTTGCCGGCTCATGATGCCGCCATGCTGGGTTAAAAACACATAATCGGTAGCGGTTTTATATAAATGGCAACGTGCTTCATTCAGATATTTTTCAATCCATTCACAAGCCACCTGTCCCAAAGGCACCAGACGTTCCTTGTTGCCTTTGCCGACAATACGTAAATAGCCTTGTTTCAGATTAATCAGTTCTAAACGTAAATTTAACAGTTCAGTGACACGCAAGCCGCAAGCATACAGGACTTCAAACATCGCCCGGTCGCGTAAGCCCAGAGCCGTATTGATATCTGGTGCATTAATCAGGGCTTCAACATCGGCTTCAGACAAATCTTTAGGCAAGGCCCGGCCAATCTTAGGCGTTTTATGGGTTGCAACAGGATTATCGCTACGTAATTTTTGTTCACGTAAAAATTTATAAAAGGATCTGAGTGCAGAAAGTGAGCGGGCAATCGAGCGCGGACTTTTGCCCTGTTTGGTCAAATTCAATAAAACATCGGAGATGTCATCACTATTCCAGTCTGGAATTGAAACCGCATGACATTCACTACATTGAATTAAATCAGATAGATAAGCATTACGTGTATGTGGACTGACGGTTTGAGCAATTAAATAATCTCGAAACCCCTGTAAAAAACTTAAATGTTCAGGAATATTTACCGGTGCAGGAATACGAGGCTTTTTATTGAGCATGTCACTTCTACATTGAATGAAAAATCCAAGTTTTTCTTGGTGTTGATCAATGTAGACCAATTTTTTTGCAATGTCGAACGCTACAGACAAGATGAGAATTGGAATCAAACCTTACTTGGTAATTATTCTCATTTGTTTGTATACTGTAGCAAATATTTTAGGATTAGATGCGGTGCGATTATCTGATTTGAAAGTGAAACAAACGGCCATCATTCGCAAAGTCAACCGTACTTTGAATAGTGATACAGCTCAGACTGATCTGGTGGCGAGTCGTTTGGAAACTTTGGGCTTTGTACCGGGGACAAAAGTTCAGGTCATTACCAAAGGTATTTTTGGTGGTGATCCTATCCTGATACAGGTGGGGTTTACCCGTTTCGCACTGCGCAAAGTTGAAGCTGAAAAAATTGAAATTGAAGAGGGGATCACTGCATGAGTGATGCGCTACGTATTGCCCTTGTAGGTAACCCGAACTGCGGTAAAACATCATTATTCAACCATTTAACCGGAACACGGCAGAAGGTTGGCAACTATGCCGGGGTCACGGTTGAACGTAAAGTAGGGCAGTTTACTTTACCTTCAGCTCGTGCGGTTCGTGTACTGGATTTACCCGGGACCTATAGTCTAAATGCCACTAGTCCAGACGAAGCCATTACTCGCGATGTGGTGCAAGGAAAAATTGCAGAAGAAGGTCAGCAAGATGCCTTTCTATGTGTAGTCGATGCAACTAACCTAAAATTGCATCTCGGTTTGGTTCTGGAAATGATAGAGCTGGGCCGTCCGATTTTACTGGTCTTAAACATGATGGACGAGGCACGCCGCCGTGGCATGCAGATCAACACGCAAAAACTATCGCAACGTTTAGGCATTCCTGTGGTAGAAACCGTTGCAGTACGTAATTCAGGGATTGAAAACCTGATGGGTGCACTGGATGCAGAAACGTTTAGAACGCCCAATGCTGAACTGAGTGATGTCAAAATTTCGGGTTCAAATCATGAAAAAATTGCTCAGCTGCTAAAAGATGTGGTGGTTTTTGTTGACCATGAAGACAAACGCTCCGATTTTCTGGACAAGATATTTTTACATCCGGTGGGGGGACTGGTCAGTCTGGCCGTGATGATGTTCATCGTGTTCCAGGCGGTATTTGCCTGGGCTGCGCCATTCATGGATGGCATCGAACGCTTTTTTGGCTGGCTGGGTGAAGTGGTCAGTGCACAGATTTCCCATCCGCTATTGAACAGTCTGGTGGTGGATGGAATTATCGCCGGTGCTGGTGGTGTGGTGGTCTTTCTGCCCCAGATTTTAATCCTGTTCTTTTTCATTTTGGTGCTGGAAGAATCGGGTTACCTACCGCGTGCGGCATTTTTGCTGGATAAGCTGATGTTTAAAGCCGGTCTTTCAGGTCGTGCTTTTATTCCACTACTGTCCAGCTTTGCCTGTGCGGTGCCGGGCATTATGGCAACCCGCAGCATCAGTGATCCACGTGACCGTTTAACCACGATTTTTGTGGCACCGCTGATGACCTGCTCGGCCCGTTTGCCGGTCTATGCCTTGCTGATTGCCGCTTTCATTCCGGAAAAAATGGTTTGGAGTATATTCAATTTACAGGGTTTGGTGCTGTTCGGTCTATATATGGCTGGGATTGTTAGTGCCTTGATTGTGGCGACCGTGCTGAAATTTTTCCAGAAAGACAAGTCACAGCATATGTTGTTAATGGAGTTGCCAAGCTACCGTTTTCCTGATGTCAAAAGCGTTTGGATTGGTCTGCTGGATCGCGCCAAAATCTTCCTGAAACGTGTCGGTGGCATCATCTTCGCCCTGTCTATTTTACTGTGGTTTCTGTGTACCTTCCCGCAAGCACCGGACGGTGCGACTGCCCCGGCAATTGATTATTCCTTTGCCGGGATGCTGGGTCATGTGATGCAGCCAATTTTTGCCCCACTGGGCTTTAACTGGCAAATCTGTATTGCTTTAATTCCTGCAATGGCGGCTCGTGAAGTGGTGGTGGCTGCATTGGGTACCGTCTATGCACTTTCTGCGGTAGATGAAGATGCCATGTCACAGGGTCTGGCTTCTATTATCGGTGGCACAGGTGAATTGGGCTGGTCATTGGCGACCGGTTTGTCATTGCTGGTGTGGTTTATCTATGCACCGCACTGTCTGGCCACTTTAGCGACGGTGCGCCGCGAAACGGGGTCGTGGAAAACCATGTCTGTCATGACCCTGTACCTGTTTGGTCTGGCATATCTGATGTCATTCCTGACCTATCAAATTGCTTCACATTACTTTTGATAGTGTGATTTAAGGCTGTGAAAGGAGACTGAAATGATTGAAATTCTGATTGTGGCTGCTTTGGTCCTTTGGAGTGCTGTCGTGGTGTTTAAGAAAGTTTTTCCCAGAACATCAAATTCAGCCTTCACGGCATTGTCCAAGCACTGTGAAAAGCAAGGTTGGGCAGCTTTGGCAAAGTGGTTAAAACCGGCGATGGTTTCAGGTTGCGGAGGAAGCTGTGGCTGTGCTGCAAATCCCGACTTGGTTCAGAAAAAACCTGAAGTGCAAGCGGTAAAATGGAAATAACTTTCAGGTCATATTTCCATCTTCAATAAGAATTTTGCAAAACCGTCATTTTTATGACGGTTTTTTTACGCGCTGACACAAAAAAGCCGAGATAAAGTCAAAACAGAAAAAGCATTCAAAACAGCAAAGTGCTAACATTTTGTCAGTTTTAAAAACAGACCATAAAATGGGGCAAAAATGTTAATACAGCGTGGTGGATTAAAAGTTGTTGCAGGACTCGGAATTTCAGGTGTTGCAGCAGTCAATTTCTTACATGAACATGGCTACCGCGTTGCAGTAACAGATTCTCGAAAGACACCTCCCGGGCATGATCAGATTCCTGCCGATGTTCAGACCAGTTTTGGTCAGCTTGATCAAGATCTGTTATTACAAGCTGAAGAAATTGTGATTAGTCCGGGGCTTGATCCAAAGATTGCAGAAATTCAGGCAGCGATTGCCCAAGGCATTCCGGTAATCAGTGAAATTCAGGTTTTGCGCCGTGCCACCGATAAACCGATTGTTGCAATTACCGGTTCAAATGCCAAAAGTACCGTGACGACTCTGATTGGCCTAATGGCTAAAGATGCCGGCAAGAAAGTGGCGGTAGGCGGTAACCTGGGTCGTCCTGCACTGGATTTAACCAAAGATGACCCTGAACTGTATATTCTGGAATTGTCCAGCTTCCAGTTGGAAACTACCTCCAATTTAAATGCCGAAGTGGCAGTGGTACTGAACATGAGTGAAGATCATCTTGATCGTCATGGTGATATGTTTGGTTATCACACTGCAAAACATCGTATTTTCCAGGGCGTGAAAAAAGTCGTGTTTAACCGTGATGATTCACTTACTCGTCCACTGGTTCCAGATACGACACCCATGCAGAGCTTTGGTCTGAATGCACCGGATTTAAATCAGTACGGCATTTTAAAAGAAGATAATGGCACGATCTGGCTGGCACGTGGTCGTGAACGCCTGTTAAAAAGCACAGATATGTACATTCAAGGGACACATAATGTAGCCAATGCCTTGGCTTGCCTGGCTTTGGGTGAAGCGATCGGTTTGCCGCTGGACAGCATGCTGGAAACGCTGAAAAGCTTTAAAGGCCTAGAGCATCGCTGTGAATTTGTTAAAGAAGTCAATGGTGTTCGTTATTATAACGACTCTAAAGGCACCAATATTGGCGCAACCTTGGCGGCGATTGATGGCCTGGGTGCAGCAATTGAGCCACAACAGGGTAAAGTGGCGATCATTCTGGGCGGGCAGGGTAAAGGTCAGGATTTCACTGCTTTACGCGAGTCTTTAAGCAAATATGCCAAAGTCGCGGTGTTAATTGGTGAGGATCGTCCGATTATTGAAGCCGCCATTGAAGGAACCACGACATTGCTTCATGCCGAATCTTTAAAAGAAGCGGTGGAATTATGCCAGCAACATACCCAAGCCCATGATGTGGTGTTATTGTCACCTGCATGTGCAAGTTTTGATATGTTTAAAGGTTATAGTGAACGTGGGCACCAGTTTGTTGAATGTGTGAACACACTTGCTTAGAAGAACGATAAGGAAAGTTGTATGGCTGGGTTAGCTCAGACGACCATAAATAAAATTAATCAGGTCTACAATGAGTGGGGAGCGAAAATTCCCGCTGAAGTTACGCCACGTAATGTGCTGATTTTTTGTGTGATTACCTTGCTTTGTATCGGTTCAATCATGGTGGCATCGGCATCGATGCCCTATGCCGACCGCTTACATGAAAATGCATTTCATTATGTAATCCGACACGGCATTTCCATTTTTGTGGCAGGTGTAGCTGCATTTCTGGCTTATAAAGTATCGCTGAATGTTTGGTTTAACAATACCTTTCCCCTGTGGATTATGACCATTCTGCTGCTGGCTGTGGTGCTGGTTGCTGGCACCGAAGTCAACGGTTCCACCCGCTGGATTCGTATAGCCGGTTTTACCTTGCAGGCCTCGGAAGTGGCCAAGGTCATGATGGCCATCTTTACTGCGGATTATGTGGTACGACGGGCAAAAGAGGTGCGAAGCAGTGCATCCGGCCTATACCGCTTGGTCGGCGTGATGATCATCACTGTAGGCTTAATCCTGCTGGAACCCGATCTGGGTGCGACTGCGGTAATTGTCCTGATGATTTTAGGTGTTTTCTTCCTGGCTGGTGCACCGCCGATTCAGTTTATTTTCTTCCTGATCGCGATTATATTTGCTTTGGCCGCCGCAATTATCTTTGAGCCTTACCGTTTACAGCGTGCCTTATCATTTACCAATCCTTGGGCTGACCCCTTGGGCACCGGCTATCAGTTGTCTAATGCGCTGATGGCCTTTGGTCGGGGTGAATGGATGGGAGTTGGACTGGGTCATAGTATCCAGAAAATGTCTTATCTGCCTGAAGCGCATACTGACTTTATGTTGGCGATTTTAGGTGAGGAATTCGGCTTTTTCGGTATCAGTACCGTATTGATTCTTTCCTTCATGATGGTGGTCTGTTGTATCAAGATTGGACATCGTGCCTTGCAGTATCAATATTTGCGTGCAGGTTATCTGGCCTATGGCATCAGTATTATTTTCTTGCTACAAATCCTAGTGAATGCCGGGATGAATATGGGCATGTTACCGACCAAAGGTTTGACCTTGCCGTTTATCAGTTATGGCGGTTCATCGTTAATTATGTGTGCCGTGATGATCAGCCTGATTTTGAAAATTGATGCCACCACGCAAAAAGCCAACCCAAGTAAAGAAGAATCAAGCTTCTAGCGTTGATTCGGACGATCAGTCTGGCTGAGCATGGTTTAATACGGTGCTCGGCATTTCCGTTCCACAATGTAAGCATTGCACAAATTCTCCTTTCGCCTTGGAAAGGGGAATCAGTGGGATAAAAAATATAGAAAAATAATTGCGTTGCTGTTTCAATTCATAAGCGCTACGCGTTCTGCATACCGGGCATAGAACCTGATTTTTCTCGACCACTTTGGTTTTAGGACCAATACCAAAGATAAAAAACATTTTAAGTCTGCCATTGTCGGCTGTAGATGTTTTTAGCTTAACGATCATCCGAGTTTTATAAATAACCTGAGTTCGATGAAATCCACTTAACCTTTTAGCATATTTTGGAAAGTTGGCTTATTGGGGTTCAAACAATAAGCCACTACAGCAGCCATGATATTC
>NZ_JBIQOC010000027.1:0-381 GCF_044130295.1 Acinetobacter uliginosus
TTTGTTCAGGAACACAAGGATGTAAGGTACACCTACTTGGCGAGACAAAAGGATGTGTTCACGAGTTTGTGGCATAGGACCGTCAGTCGCAGCACATACAAGGATTGCACCGTCCATCTGAGCAGCACCAGTGATCATGTTTTTAACATAATCGGCGTGTCCTGGGCAGTCTACGTGAGCGTAGTGACGAGATGGAGAATCGTATTCTACGTGTGAAGTATTAATGGTAATACCACGTGCTTTTTCTTCTGGTGCAGAGTCAATTGCTGCGTAATCTTTCGCTTCACCGCCGTAAGTTTTTGCACAAATAGTTGCAATCGCAGCAGTTAAAGTAGTTTTACCATGGTCGACGTGACCAATTGTGCCCACGTTTACGTGTGG
>NZ_JBIQOC010000028.1:0-53781 GCF_044130295.1 Acinetobacter uliginosus
AATCGCAGCAGTTAAAGTAGTTTTACCATGGTCGACGTGACCAATTGTGCCCACGTTTACGTGTGGCTTGTTACGTTCAAACTTAGCCTTAGCCATGTTCATCTTCCTCGTTTACGTCGAACACAATCCTGAGTAAAACCCAGCTCCGACATGTCGTTTAAAAAATCAAACACCCAATACTTGAAAAGCAGACTAATAAGCCTGCTTTTTAAAATCTTTGCAACAAAGTTGCCAAACTGTATCTGGAGCTCTTATCGAGATTTGAACTCGAGACCTCTCCCTTACCAAGGGAGTGCTCTACCACTGAGCTATAAGAGCAAATAAAAACTTCAATGGAGCGGGAGACGAGGGTCGAACTCGCGACATGTAGCTTGGAAGGCTACCGCTCTACCAACTGAGCTACTCCCGCACGATGTTGGTATAAACCACTTATCGAAGTCTTAAAATTGGTGGTGAGAGAAGGATTCGAACCTTCGAAGCTTACGCGACAGAGTTACAGTCTGTTCCCTTTGACCGCTCGGGAATCTCACCATTTTACACTTACTTCAGTGTTGTTCTTTTACCCCACTACCCAAACTTCTAAGATGGTGCCGGCACACGGATTCGAACTGTGGACCTACTGATTACAAGTCAGTTGCTCTACCAACTGAGCTATGCCGGCGTTTCTTAGTGTTTCGTACGTTTCGTATCGGAACGGTGTGCAGTTTAGCAAAACTTAGAATCCGTGCAAGTGTTTTTTTCAAAAAAACCGTCAAAAACTCATAAAATCAATCCGTTTGACGATAATTCAACCGCTTTGATCACTGCGCGAGCTTTTATTTGGGTTTCATTCCACTCAGATTCAGGATTTGAGTCATAAACCAGACCTGCGCCAGCCTGAACATAGACCTTATTTTCACGAATCACACAGGTTCGAATGGCAATCGACATGTCCATTTCACCATGCCAGCCTAAATAACCCACAGCCCCTCCAAAAATTCCGCGTTTGACCGGCTCGACTTCGTCAATAATTTCCATGGCACGGATTTTTGGTGCACCCGAAAGCGTACCTGCCGGGAAAGTGGCTTTAAACACATCCAGCGCATCGACATCATCGCGAACTTCACCCTGCACATTCGAGACAATATGCATGACATGCGAATAACGTTCGATCACCATCTTATCCGTGACCTGCACTTTACCGATTTTTGACACACGCCCAACATCGTTACGCCCCAGGTCAATCAGCATCAAATGTTCAGCAATCTCTTTTTCATCAGAAAGCAGATCTTGCTCAAGCGCCAAATCTTCTTCTTTGGTTTTACCACGTGGACGCGTCCCGGCCAAAGGACGCACAGTCGCAATGCCATTTTCCAGACGCGATAAAATCTCAGGTGAAGATCCTACGATATGAAATGGCTTTTGATTATCTAAAGTCCGCCCTTGAACCAGAAACAGATACGGTGATGGATTCAGATGACGCAAGGCACGATAGACCTGTAAAGGCTCGCCATCGAAGTCCGAGACCATACGATGCCCCGGCACTACCTGCATGACATCGCCCGCTTTAATATATTCCTTCACCTTGGCAATCGACTCGATAAACTTGTCATGCCCGGTTAAAGACTCAAAATGGGGAGCGGTATGTTTTTTGGCTTGCAGGCTGATCGGGGTTGCCAGCGTATTTTCCAGTTCATCCAATTGAGCCAGGGCTTTGGCATAGGCCTCGGGATCATTTGCATCTGCATGTACAATCAGGAACAAGGTGTCTTTTAAGTTATCAAACACAATGACGGTTTTAGACAGCATCATCCAGATATCCGGCAAACCGACCGGATCGGCTTCAGGCACATTTTTTAGGCGCGGTTCAATATAGCGTACCGAATCATAGCCAAAATAGCCCACCAGCCCCCCGGTGAAACTCGGTAAATCAGGCAAATCTTTTTGCATCGGCACATGGAACTGCGCCTGAAAATCACGGATATACTGAAATGGGTCGCTACATGACTGAGTATCAACAGAACCATCCACCTGCTGAACGGTTAATACACCGCGGTTGCATGAAAAAACAGTGGACTCACCCAAACCGATAATGGAATAACGTGCCCAGTTCTCTCCTCCCTCGACCGATTCAAACAGATAGGCCTGACTGTGGTCTTTCAGACGTGCAAATACGGATAATGGAGTTTCGGTATCGGCCAAACGCTGACGATAAACCGGAATCAGGTTATAACCCTCAGATTTTAACTGTTCGAATTGAGCTTGAGTTGTCATGAGTATTCTCTATGTTTTCGATATGGCTGGTTTAAGTTTGTTTTCCTGTAATCTGACTTAGTTTCGCCATCGAAAAACCATACAATTTCTCATTCCACTATCCTTAATTTTCACTTATTGCGCAAGTAATTCTGTTAAATCATCAACCACTTGTTGCGGCTGGCAATCATGAATATCTTCACCATGATTATAGCCATAGCTCACCACAATACAATCAACTCCCGCACGTCTTGCTGCTTCGACATCATTACTAGAGTCACCAATCATTAAGGTTTCTGCCGCAGTGACATTATATTCATCAACACAAAACAGCAGTTGCCGTGGATGAGGTTTACGCTCTTCAAAACGGTCCCCACCAATCACATCGACAAAATAATGATTCAACCCCAAGGCTTCAACAATCGCACGTGCCGGCTGTTCCGGTTTATTGGTGACACAAATCATTTGCTTATTGCAGCTTAAACCCCAGTCAAGAAATTCGACTACCCCTTTAAAAGGCTGGGTATCCACACAGGGATCTGCATTATAAATACTTAAAAAAGTCGCCAATAATTGCTGATGCTGTGCAGGATCGACCTTTCCGGTAAGATATTGCAAAGTGCTATGGCAAAAAACAGAGGTGCCCTTACCGATCCAGGTACGCACCTGTTGCTCAGTCACGGTCGGCAATTGCAAGACATTGAGACTCATGTTCATGGCCCGGTATAAATCTGATGCCGAGTCAACCAAGGTACCATCCAAGTCAAATAAAATCAGTTTACGGCTTGCAAGTTTTGCTACAGACATCATTTCCCTCTTATGATTGATTTCGACCGCACAGATACAATAAAGGCATGCGATTGCATGCCTTTATTGTATGTCGCGTGCAGGCTTATTTAAAGAACAACCAGGCAATGATTGCAAGGATAATCAATACAACAATGGAGATTAGGCCCACCGATGCATTTTTCTGCTCTTCCTTGACTTGCTCTACACGTGATACCGGTGTTTCAACCGCGATAGGTATTTGCTTCTCGGGAATTGTACTCAAGTCTACACCTTCAGGAATAGGTGCAGGTTTCGGGATGGCAACCCCTTGTGGCATACCATCACGACTCAGCTGAACGCTGGCATCGCGCTCGGTCAGTTCAGGCATGCCCTGATCATTCATTTGCTGTGCTGCGGTCTTTAGCACTTCAGTTTCTACAGGCTGTTTAACTGCTGGCCCTTCCTGATTTAATGCAGCGACAGTCTGTTCAATCTCAAGCGGCACGTCTATTGCTTGAGCAGGTTCTAGAACTGAAAATTTCAGGCTTGCGAACTGAATGATATCCCCTTCTTTTAACAAGGTTTCATGTTCAATACGTACATCATTGACAAAGGTGCCATTGGATGAGTTTAAATCTTGCAGCCATAAGGCTTGGTCTTTGAGCAAGAAAGCCGCATGTTTACGGGAAATTTCCCCGGCCTGCAATACGATATCTGCACTCTGATGGCGCCCGACCAACATATCACGGTCGATGCTGATTTCCTGTCCCGTTAATTCACCAGTAATTGCTTGTATTTTCCAAGTCATGAAATGCACTTCTCTTTGTGATTTTGAATCATCATATCACGGCAAATATTCAATTCTTTAGCCACGCTGTCAAGAACCAGAACGAATCGTGGTTGTGGTCACGGTATTTTTGGTTTTTTTAACCTCGGTCACCGGCATAGCAACACTTTGTTTCTGCACTACCGGTTCTATCGCAATCGGTGTGCTAAATGTGGCTGTATTGGGCTGATTTTGGGTTGCTGATGGCAATGTTTGATAAGGAGAGGCTTTCGGTGCCGATGAGGTAACCGGAATGCGCTGCTGATAAATATCTTCTACATTTTCAGGTAATTTGGCAAAAGTACCATCCTGATCCATGGCCAACTGCAAGCTGTACAATTGGCTATAACGCTGCTGCGACAAACGGCGCACATCATTCTTATCTCCAACAATCGTGGGATGGATAAAGACCAGCAAATTGCGCTTCTCATTGGATTTGGCATCGGCACGGAAGAGACGCCCCAAACCAGGTATTGCACCCAAACCCGGTACCGACTGACGGCTATGAATCGAGTTGTCGGAAATCAAGCCACCCAAAACAATAGTCTGTCCATGTTCTGCCAGAATCGAGGTTTTAATGGCACGCTTGCTGGTCACCAGATCCTGGGCCTGACCTTTGTCCTGTACCGCAGAAACTTCCTGCTCGACTTCAAGACGCACCGAACCACCCTCCCCAATATGCGGCACCACTTTTAACGTGACGCCAACATCCTTGCGTTCTACCGTGGTATAAGGATTCAACCCTGCTGAAGTCGTTGTTGCAGAACCGGTCACAAACGGCACGTTCTGTCCCACTACAATATAGGCCTCTTCATTATCCATGGTGACAATGGAAGGTGTCGAGAGCAGATTGGACTTGGTTTTGCTTTTTAGCGCCTGAATCAATGCGCCATAAAGTTTGCGTGAACCGTTATCGCTTTCCCTGTAATCACCAAGTAACAACGAGGTACCGGTTCCCAAATTGGCCGCAGCACCTGCCGCACCACCGGCTACATATCCGGCGGCAAGCTCGGCAATACTTGCACCGACATTGCTAAAATTAATTAAGCCGACGCCGTTGGTCAGATCACCCAAAGCCCACTGCACACCCAGCTGATCGGCATCATTGCCTTCCACTTCAATAATGGCGGCTTCAATCAGGACCTGTTGACGACGGATATCCAGCTGCTGAATGGCCGATTCAATTTCACGCATCAGTTGTGGATCAGCTTTCACCACCAATGAATTTTGGCTGTCATCAGCAATAATACTGACGCCATTAGCATTAAAACTGGTGATGCTATTCTGATTACTAGTATTTGATCCTGCACCCAGATTAATACTTGGGGTCGAAATACTGGAAGAACTGCTACCAGATGAACTACTGCCCGAATTGTTATTGTTTGAATTGTTCATCACATTATTGTTTGATGAACTATTTGAATTGGATGAACCGGATAACGACTGACCAGACACCAAGCCCTGTAAGATTTCCGCCAGATTTTTGGCACTGGCATATTTTAAGCGAAACACTTTTAAACCACCCAAACGATCTGCTGCTGGCACATCCAGCATTTCAATCATCTGGCGGATGCGTTTGCGTGTTGCGGTGTCACCTTTCAATACAATGCGGTTGGTCCGGGTATCTGCAATGATGCGGATACGGGAACCTTTTAAATCTCTGGCTGCGCCGGTAGAGCTCATAGATTCCAGCAAACCAATCATTTCTTCAGCCTGACTGGATTGCAGGCTCACCGCTTCAATGTCATTTTGTCCGGTACCATCCAGATTACGGATAATGGTTTCCAGCTGATAAATGTTACTGGCACGGTCTGACACAATCAGTGCATTGGTTCCAGCCACTGCCGATAAATGGGCAAATTGCGGCATCAATGGACGGATGGCAGGAATCAGGTCATTCGGGTTGGTATTTTCCAGCCAGATCACCCGTGTGACAATTTGATCACCAGTCGCACGGTGCTTGCTGTCAAAAGGCACACCGGAACTTTTGACATTGCTATCTGGAACCAGTTTGATGGTATTGCCTGAAGGAATGGCGACCACACCATTCACGTTCAATACGCCCAGAAACAGATCGTAGACTTCGGCTTTATTTAAAGGCTTATTGGAAATGACCGTGACATTGCCGCGCACACGCGGATCAACAGCAAAATTCTTCCCGGTAATATCGGCCACTTCATTAATAAATGCAGTTAAATCAGCATCTCGTAAGTTGATTTTCCATGTTTGCGCTTGAGTAGAGGTACTCACCATAGCAATCAGGGGTGCAGCCGCGAATAAAGCCCACACTGGACGATGATTAAATAAAGCCATAAAGTTCCGTGCTTCCTAATCCTGTAAGGTGACGATGCATCACTTAAAAATTTTGTTGTATGGTCATCACTTGATCACCACGCTTTATTTCTATTTTGACCTGACCTTCACGTCGAGCCTGTTCCAGCAGCTGGGCATCACTTTGCCCCTGCCCCA
The DNA here is from genome assembly GCF_044130295.1 of Acinetobacter uliginosus. Lineage (NCBI taxonomy): Bacteria > Pseudomonadati > Pseudomonadota > Gammaproteobacteria > Moraxellales > Moraxellaceae > Acinetobacter > Acinetobacter uliginosus. Next base: position 6,296 of record NZ_JBIQOC010000028.1, read on the forward strand.
CAGCCTGTCCATTTAAAGACATGATGCGGTCACCTGGTTGCAGTCCCAGCTTACTGCGCAATGCCGCTGGCGTTCTTGCCGTAACTTCATAGCCCCCACTCGCTGCATTGACCCCCATATCTTTTAAATACTGATCACGGTCTTCCTGTATCTTCTGCACCGCCTGCCCTAAAGCATTTTGTTCCTGACTGGGCATAGGCGGTGTGGTCTGATTATTCATCGGTAAGCTGTTTGTTGCTACAGGCGGAATAATGCTCTGATCCAGACCATTTTCCATACCTTTGAATTGTAGTTCTCGCGTAGTCCCATTACTTTGACGCAACACTACCCGATCCCAGTACACTTCAGCCAACTGATAAGAGGTCGGGGCAATATTTTCACCCACCTGATAGCGATCGGCCTGATCATTGACTTTAATGACTGCGGAGGAAAACTGATTGGGATGACCAACCACCACACCTTGCAAAATCAAATTAGCCGTGTCTTCTGCCGCAGCTGTTCTACCTGCTTCCTGAAACAGGGCAAATGAAGAAATATTGGGTACCTGTGGCTGGTGTGAACCCAGCTCAACACGGTCCAGCTGCATGACCTGAGGCGGCGCCACCAGCAGCCAAAAAATGTTTGCCAACTTCCAGCATAAATATAAAATCAGCAGGACCAAAAATAAGGGAGCAATCCGATCTGTCTGCTTCCAGTTGAGTTGTTGAATTTTTTCTAACCACTGATTCATTATTAGAGGCCACCTTTAAACAAAGGTTGGCGCGAACTCACCACATAGGTATCCAAACCAGCTTTACCATTATAGGAAGAGATATTCAGCAGCAGACGTTGAGTCAACCGCAGATCGAGCATCACGTTTTGATCCAGTTCCAATGCCATCAGCTTTTGATCACGCTGATCCCGGATATCAAAAACCAGCTTATTATTTTCATCCGACAATTTTCCTTTCAAGGAAGGAATATTCATTCGGTCCTGACGCTGGGCATAATTATAAACCAGCTCGCCGCCCGCCCATTGCAACTGACCTTCAGCCCCGGCAAAACCCTGTTCTTTTTTAAAAGAAAAATTGATATCCTGCAATTGGATGGCATTGGCCGGCCACTGCCATTCTACCAGATGTTTCAGCGTTTCCGGCGCAACCTGGCCATTCAAGTCATGGACCATTATTTTTTTGCCAAAACCATAGCCAACAACAGCATCCAGCTGGGTATTCCCACTATGTAACTCTATGTTTGCCCCCAAACGCAGCAAAAAAATATCCAGAGGACGTGTTTTCCAACTCAACGACCCGGTTAAATTACCCTTCTGCCAATCTGCTTGCCCCTGCCAAATATTACCGCTGACGTTTTGTAAAATCTGGTTGTTTTTATAAAATTTTGAAATCAGCCAAGCCGCTGGAATTTGGAGTAATATGAACATTAAAAAGATGCTGACGGAGAAAATCCACCAGGTGATATATTTGGGTTTTTTAATCATCCCACCACGACCCACATGTCAATTATTCTTCCCTTAACACGAATATTATATTTCTACCCCATTATGCACACTTTTTTCTCAACGCCAATTCCAAGTGATAAAAAATAGATATAAAAAAACCACGCTTAAAAGCCTGGTTTTTTTAATTTAATTCGATTAGATGACTATCTGATGAATATTTCCATCAAATGAGAAAATCTTCTAATTTTGCACCACTTTCAAGTTCTGCAACCAACCAGCGCGGTTGTTTACCACGACCAGTCCAAGTATCTGCTGAATTCTTTTTGCTGCGATAACGTGGTTCTACAGATTTGCGTGTACTTTTCTTACGTTTGGTGGCACCAAACTCTAAAATTTGTTCAATGCTTAAACCAACGTTATCAGCAATGTCCAAAATTTGCTGATAGGCATCTTCAACTGCCTGATCATTTTTAGAAGCAATTAATGCTTCAGCTTCAACTTGTAAACGCTTTAACTCTTCAACAGATAAATTACTAATGTCAGGCATCATATTAACTCCAAAAAAGGCTTTATATTTTTTTAATTAAAACTAGCTCATAATATTTTTATTATTTAAAACATTCAATAGAATTTTTTAAATAATAAAAATTAGCTAAATAGATTTTACAGCCCACTATATTGGAAAAACCTTAATTTAAAATTAAATGTTTTACGCTTAACTCAATTTCTGTAATTTTATGGCGAATAATTTCTGGTATTTCCGTTTTAAGCATGTTGTGCTTATTTACACAAACAATCACTGCTTCTGCCACGGCAACAGTTTTTTGTTGCGACTCGCTCCATAATAAATAGCTCATACGAAAGGCACTATTACGAATTTCCTCAACACGCACACCAATTTTAAGCTGGTCTGGATAAAATAGCGGACTAATATATTTGCATTGGTTAGAAGCAACCACTGTATAAACATCCTGTGCAAAAATATTCAAGACATCCATATAAAAAATGCGGGCACTTTCGATATAACGATAATACATCACGTTATTTACATGCCCAAATGCATCCATATCGCCCCAAGCAACAGACTGATCATAAATCACCGGATAATCGGACAGAGTGAGCATATTTCTTACCTTTATATTTTTATTTCAACAAAATTTGCATTATTTTCAAAAATTAAATTTAACTGCTTAATCAAATCATCCTGACCTTTTAAAGTAGATTTAATTCTTAAATAATTCATCATCACATTATCTGGGTATAACTCCAGCAATTGGTCAGCTTCAGCCGCTCTTGCAGTAGCGGTATATACATGCCACTTCACAAAGGCAAATACAGGTAAAGAAGGATATTTACTTTCCCAATAGTCAATTCGTTGCTCAACCATTAAATAATCCGGACTTTGCTTTAATAATTGCTGCTGGAACCATAAATAAAAAACGTCTTGATTAAACTGTTGATCCAGTAAATGTAAGACCAAGGCTTCATGCTGCTGGCTCATTTCCGGCATACGTGATAACAGCTTTAACCATAACACTTTAATCTCATAATCACGGCTATAAATCTGGTCCTGCAAGTCTAAATAGCGCTGTTGCAAATTTTGCAAACTTTCGATATTAGCCTGATCAAAATTAACCAATAATTGCTGTAACCATTCCCGTTTTTTTTCTGTGCCCAGATGTCCATATTTAGTCGAGCGTAAATACATCCAGGGAAACTGAATGGCAAACTTTTCCCATAAACTGGTTAATCTTAAATCATATGCACTTTTTACATCTTTTAACCAAGGTGAAAGCTCATGTTGATTTAAGAATTCAAGATGGGTTAATGCTTGCTCACCATCATTTTGCGACAGGTAAATTTCTATGCGCTGTATTTCGGCCAATTCAAATGCCATGGCATTACTTTGGTTTAAGATGGCAAGCGCTTGGGGATATTGCTGCTGCATCCAATACAAACGTGAACCAATAATCCCCTTTAATAAACCCGATTGAGAAAAGACGTTTTGAATAAATTGATGTTGATCTTGTGCCGCCTCTAATAACCAAATTACTGCCAACTGTTCATAAGGGTGCAAGTTTTTAAAATTAAAAACCGTTTCCAGCTTTCGTTGTTCCCGGGTTAAATAACGTTTAATGAGCAACCACAATAATTGGATCAACAGGCTTAAACTGGCCAGAATAATAAACATAATCCAGATATTGGTTTGAATTTGCCATTCACGCCAGTATAAATAAACATAACCTGCGCCATACCCATAACTTAAAACACTTAAACCTGCGATAATAAGTAGGCTGATAAAAGCATAGGCCAGTAAAATCTGCTTCATGAATTTATCATCCCAATAATGCACGTGTATTTAAACTAGGCGTAGGCAAAGCCGTAAATCCTTTGATCTTCTGGATATTCTGAATCAGCTGTCGCGACTTCTCATCGGGGATTTGATTTAATAATTGAATAATTTCAGTCAGGGATTTTTGATACTCTAAATATTGCCCCTGTTTTAAGGCTTGTTGCGCAACGAGCAGTCGGAGCTGCGCTTCTTTTAAAATTAACGGACGCTGCATAAGCGCCGTAGCAGGTTGTTTCGCAGGTTCAATCACCAGCCAGCGTTGCCAGAAAGATTTACCCGATGCCTGGCTCGCGTTTAATTGGGGTGCATGTAACTCTTGGGCCAGCGCAGCATCAAGTTGCTGAATAAGCGCATCCACTTTGATTTGCTGAGCCATCCGCTCACTGACAAAATGCTGAATAAGCTGATGATCTTTGGCAATAACCTGATGCAGACTTTGCTTCAATGGTGCCGCAAGGGCATATTGCTCAAGACTTTGATCCAAACGGGTTAATTTATCCAGAGCTGCGGTAAATTGTTGTTGCTGCAACATAAATTCAATTAATTCTAGTTGCTGTTTAATCACCACAACTGGATCAATACTTGCTGCCTGAATGGTTTTTAAATTCTCTGCAGCCTGCGAACTTGCCGGTGCAGACTCTCCTGTCAGCATGACTTTGCGCTGTAAAGCGACAAATTGATCATTTAAATTTGCATTATTCTGTTCGATTCGATGCAGACTGGTATTTAATTCTGTTTGTTGTGCAGTAAGATTGAATAAGTCATAACTTAATTTAGCAATCCACAGTAGACTTAAAATAAATAATAAAATGAGTATTTTCTTCATGTGTTCCCTTGCACAACAACAAGCTTCTGCAGAATTGAATCTGTTTTTAAATCAGGTAGTCGCGTGATATTAAAACATGTTGCATGATTTTTTTTATAATTCGAAACAACTTGATACAGGCGCTCCCCTAAAACCAAATAATGCCCTCTTGCAATAAGGTGCCTCTGATGTTGCATGAGCTGAATCCAGTTTAACCAACCCGCTTCGCTACTGACTACCATAGCATACTGTTTTTGTTTTTCTAATAAAGATAATACATTAGCTAAATCTTGCTGAGTAAATACAGGACAACGGCGCTCATATAAAACAAAATTTAGAATTCGCATGCCTTGCTGTTTTAACTGATCCATCATAAACATCCGCCCCCCTTCACCACGCCAAAAAGCCAGACACTGACCTGAATTGAGGGTTTGTAAAATAGGAAGCTGTAACATTCCTTCCGATGTTTCAACTTTGGGGACTTCGGCAGAAATACCATATTGTGCCAGAGCCTGAGCAGTGCGATCCCCGACCGCAATCCACTGAATATGTTTAAGCTGATCCAGCGTTATGCATGATTGTTTTAAATAATCCATGCCGATTTGCACGGCCGTGGGACTCACCACCACAATCACCTGAGCAGCAGGCAATTGCTGATAAAGTTCAGACAAGTCAGCTGACCAGGGTCGAGGCAGCAATTGCAATAAAGGTAAATCCAACACCTCAATTTGAGCCATACGTAAGGCATGACTCAAACTTTCTGCACGGTCCTGCGGACGTGTATTGATAAACAGCATATTAATATAGGGCTTTCAATAAATCGCCAGCGCCTTGTTCAACTAATTTTTGCGCTAGCATTTCACCCAGCTCTACAGCCTGTTCAGGTGTTCCGCTCAGTTTAGCTTTTAATAAAGTCGCACCATCTACACTACCAACACGACCTTCAATATGTAATTGACCTTCAATTAAAGTCGCATGCCCTGCAATCGGGACCTGACAGCCCCCTTCCAAATAGGCATTAAATGCGCGTTCTGCACGTACACACACATCAGTTTCGCGATGTAACAGTGGTAAAATAAGCTCCAGCACAGCCTGATCTGCCGCACGACATTCCAGACCAAGCGCCCCCTGTCCAACTGCCGGCAAGCTCACTTCCGCTGGCAGCGTATGACGAATACGTTCAGCCAGCCCCAAACGCTTTAAACCCGCACTTGCCAAGATAATAGCATCATAAAGACCTGCATCCAGTTTGGATAAACGCGTCCCCACGTTACCCCGTAAATCGATAATTTCCAAATCGGGACGGGCTTTTAAAATCTGGCTTTTACGACGCAGGCTCGATGTACCCACTTTGGCGCCTTGTGGCAAGTCATCAAAACTTGCATAAGTATTAGACACAAAGGCATCCAGCGGATCTTCACGCTCACAGATCACCGCAAGGCTCAGTCCTTCAGGCAAAGCCATCGGCACATCTTTCATTGAATGCACCGCCAAGTCTGCACGGCCATCCAGCAGGGCTGCTTCCAGCTCTTTAACAAAAAGTCCTTTTCCGCCAATCTTGGCTAAAGGCGTATCCAGAATTTTGTCACCTTGGGTGACGAAGGTCACTAACTCAACTTTAAGATCCGCATGTAATGCTTCCAAACGGGCACGAATATGTTCCGCCTGCCATAAAGCAAGCGGGCTTTGTCGAGTTGCAATCTTCAAAATCTTCATAAATCCAAGAAACAGTCAATAAGTGCGTTAGTGTAAACTTAACGTGCTGACTGGAAAATGCAAGTAAATTTGCATTCTCCTTGTCACCTAAATTTATGAAAACAGATTTAGATCTTTTGGATGCGTTCTCTTAAATTGGGCAGATGACGTCGGCTGACCGCCAGGCGTTCTTCCAGTTCACGGCAACGCACTTGATACTGTCCCGAACTGATCACTTCAAGACCATCCAGGAAATGTACTGAAACCAAAGCATTGCGATGAATTCGAATAAACTGGTCGCCAAATTCGTTTTCCAGATCTTTTAAGGTTTCATCGATCAGTACACTGCCATTTTTATGCCGTACCGTGACATATTTTTGATCTGCCAAAAAATAATAAATATTTTCTACAGGGATCAATTCCACACCACGATAGGTTTTCGCAACAATCTGATGGCGTTTTATATTGAGTTCGTCCATATCTTCTTTTTGTTTTAAGTTGCTCATTTGTGCTTGAGTCAGTTTTGTTAAATGATCTAATACCTGTTGCAATTCCTGCTGCATCACCGGTTTTAGCAAATAGCCTTCTGCATGCGACTTAAATGCCTCCAAAGCATGTTCATCATAAGCCGTACAAAAAACAATGGCGGGCATAGGATCAAGCTGGCGCAAATATTCAGCACAGCTCAAGCCGTCCATTTCAGGCATTTGAATATCTAACAGTACTACATCCGGCTCATAGAATTGAGTCATTTCAATTGCTTGCTGCCCATAACTTGCAGTGGCAACCACCTGATGTCCCAATTGCGTAACTAAACGTGACAAGCGCTCTACGGCGAGAGGTTCATCATCGCAAATCAGGATGTCCATTTCTCCTCCTTCACAGTCAACATCATTTTTTTTATAGGTTAACTATGATCTTTTATTTATATCGATATTGCACAACTGTGGTAAATATTCCCTTCCCCGCGTATGTCTGAAAAGTTGCAGAGTGCCCATAATAAGCTTCAAGCCGCTGCTTAACATTTTCAACTGCAATACCATGTCCCTGTCGTAAATTTATTTTATCCTGTGCATAAGGATTAGTAATGACTATATTGACTTGATTTTGCAATATTTCAATCAATATGCTTATCGTACTCTTTGTTAGAAATTTTTCAACTCCATGAAAAATACTATTTTCCACTAAAGGTTGTAAAGTTAATAAAGGAATTTGTATCTGAGAAAATAGAACTTCATCGTCATATTTCCACTCTACCTGTAAGCGATCCCCCAAGCGAATCTGTTCAATGGCCAGATAACGCTGGCACAGTTCAATTTCATCTTTTAAGCGCACCAGTTTAAGTTCTTTAAAACTGGCCCGAAATAACTGTGATAAATTCAGTAACATTTGTTCCGCTTTATCCGGATCAATGGTAATCAGACTGATCACCGTATTTAAGCTATTAAATAAAAAATGCGGATGGATCCGCGCCTGCATGGCCTGAATACGTGCGTTTAATTCACTGTTTTGCTGACGCGACCATTGCTCACGCATATAAAGATAGCGAAAACAAAAACTTCCAATCAGCACCCCATAACTGAGATGTAATCCAGCGCCATCGAATAAAACCTGTAACGTCAAATGCTGGAATTGAAAATTTTGTCCAAAGAAAATAACACCGTTCAACACCACCGTGGTCAATAACACAATAATCTGCAGTAAAACAAAGCCCGCAACCAGGGTCTGCCCAAAACTGAAGTGCTGGATTTTGCTCTGCAGGCGCTCAATCAAGGCAACAAAAGCCAGTAAAACCCAATCAATGAACAATATATATTGCAGCAGACGACCCACACTTAAAGCCGTCCAGGATTGTGCTTCTGCCAGAGCCAAGATGACCGCCAAAATATTGCTGGCAATAAATAATTCAATTAGATGTTGCCAATGCCCTATTTTCGTAAAAAAATAGGCGTCATTGTTTTTCCGATCATCTGTATAGGTCGAAGCTGGATCGCTTTGTTTTTCGGCAAGTGATTCTGAATTTGCTATACTCTTGTTCAAATTACTGCTTTTTATTTTATTGAGCCGATATGACCACATCTTCTAATTCCTCAAATCCGTCACAAGCCCAAACTTCGGGTATGTGGGGCGGTCGTTTCTCTGAAGCTACTGACGCATTTGTTGCTGAATTTACAGCATCTGTTCAATTTGACCAACGCTTTTATAAACAAGATATTGCAGGTTCTATTGCGCATGCAACCATGCTTGCCAAAGTAGGCGTTTTAACAGAACAAGAACGCGATGACATCATTAACGGCCTAAACACCATTAAAGCTGAAATTGAAGCAGGTGAATTCGAATGGCGCATTGACCTAGAAGATGTGCACATGAATATCGAGTCGCGCTTGACCAGTCGTATTGGCATCACCGGTAAAAAACTGCATACCGGTCGTAGCCGTAACGACCAGGTGGCGACAGACATCCGTTTATATGTACGTGATGAAATTGATGCGATTTTAGAGTTATTGCAAAAATTACAAAAAGGCATTTTGGGTCTGGCGGCGAAAAATACCAATACCATTATGCCGGGCTTTACCCATCTGCAAACCGCTCAGCCTGTGACTTTTGGTCACCACTTGATGGCGTGGTTTGAAATGCTGGTACGTGACTCTGAACGTTTAATTGACTGCCGTAAGCGTGTGAATCGCTTGCCGCTTGGTTCTGCTGCACTTGCAGGTACCACTTATCCGATCGAGCGTGAATACACCGCACAGCTTTTAGGTTTTGAAGCCGTGTGTGAAAACTCGCTGGATGCCGTGTCTGACCGTGACTTCGGTATTGAATTCAATGCTGCTGCATCTTTAATTATGATGCACTTGTCACGTATGTCTGAAGAAATGATTCTGTGGACTTCTGCGCAATTCAAATTTGTCAACATTCCAGACCGTTTCTGTACCGGCTCTTCAATCATGCCGCAAAAGAAAAATCCGGATGTTCCAGAGTTGATTCGTGGTAAGACTGGCCGCGTATACGGCGACTTGATGAGTCTATTAACGCTGATGAAAGGTCAACCTTTGGCCTATAACAAAGATAACCAGGAAGATAAAGAACCATTATTTGACGCAATCGATACTGTTCGTGGTTCATTGATGGCTTTTGCCGACATGATTCCTGCACTGGTTCCAAATATCGAAATCATGCGTGAAGCAGCGCTTCGCGGTTTCTCGACTGCAACTGACCTTGCAGATTATCTGGTGAAAAATGGCGTGGCATTCCGTGATGCACATGAAATTGTCGGTAAAGCAGTTGCGCTAGGTGTGCAAGAAGGTAAAGACCTGTCTGAATTGACACTTGAACAGCTGCAACAGTTCTCTGGTCTGATTCAAGCTGATGTGTTTGAAAAAGCCTTGACGCTTGAAGCCTCTGTCAATGCACGTAACCACATTGGTGGTACGGCACCTGCACAGGTTGAAGCAGCGATTGCTCGTGCTTACGCTCGTTTAGAAAAACTCTACGCTTAAGGAAAACGGATATGTCTCGACAAGTTTTTTGCCGTAAGTATCAAACAGAAATGGAAGGTTTAGACTTTGCTCCCTTCCCGGGGGTAAAGGGTCAGGAACTGTTTGACACCGTGTCCAAACAAGCCTGGCAGGAATGGCTCAAGCATCAAACTACGCTCATCAATGAAAAACGCCTAAACGTGTTTGAACCGGATGCGAAAAAATTTCTTGAAGAACAGCGTGAGAAATTCTTTAACAATGATGAGTCACTGGAAAAAGCTGAGGGCCTAAAGCCTGAGGCGTGATTAAGCGGAGCAGTGCTCCGCAAGGCAAGAGCTTTGCTCGCGCAGGCTTTAATCTAAAAAGAATCCCCAATAAAGGGGATTCTTTTTTAAGCTGATCTGAATTTTACGCAAGACAAGCGAAGCGCGTAGTTTTGATTGTCAAAAGGGAATCTCAAAAGATTCCCTTTTTAGCTGAGGAAGCTATTCACTTAAATCCATGCTAACAATATTCGTTTCCGGGTAATTTAATTGTCAAAAACATTTCTTATAAGGCTTTTTTATTTTTTCTGAAAATCCCAATTAGGCATTCATTTTCTATTTATTTGGTAATTTAAAAAATTCTACTTATTCCATAAACCTTTTAAACATTTAGAAATAACTGTAATTCAAAACTACATTTCTCAATAAAACGATACATTACAATACAATAACCTACATGATTTGGCAGTTGTCCTCCCCTATACTTGGTCTCAAGTAGATGGTTAAACATCTTATAACAACTATAAATATCCCCGATTTCAATCCTAGATTTCCCCCAAAATCTAGGATTTTTTTTATTTGCTATTTTTAATCCTTATCTTTGCCCGAAAGGCTTATAGAAATAAAAAAACGCCCCCTTTAGGACGTTTTTTATTTTTAAAGCTAAACTTAGGGCTGTTTTAAATAGGGCCATGCAGCCTTTAAATAAATAAACATCGACCATAACGTCAGCACTACAGCAGTGTAAAGCAATGCATAAGCCAGCATTTCAAATGGTTGCCAATTCAGTAAAAATACTGAAATCGCAATCATCTGGAAAGCGGTTTTATATTTACCTACAGTCGAGACAGCCACGCTGGTACGTGCCCCAAGCTCTGCCATCCACTCGCGTAAGGCAGAAACCGTAATTTCACGTGAAATAATGACAATGGCAGCAAAAGCCATAGAAATGGTGGGTTGCCATTGCACCAGAACAATCAATGCAGCCGCAACCATCAGCTTATCCGCTACAGGGTCCAAAAAACGGCCGAATGCAGAAGTTTGATTGAGTGAGCGGGCCAAATAGCCATCGAACCAGTCCGTGACAGCAGCAATGACAAAAATGGCTGTTAAAATAACGTGACGAGTCATATTTGTATCATGACCAGAAACACCCACTGCAGGGGGCCAATAAGCCACCAGCAAGAAAACAGGTATTAAAGCAATACGCGCCAAAGTCAAGATATTTGGAATATTCAGGATGCGACCTGTAGTCATAGACACCGCCAATTTTTCCCCTTTATGTACAATGAAAAACCACACATATTTTGAGGATTGATTCATCGTTAGTGAGAGTCACTTTATACGAATTGCTATAAAGTGTCACTAGGCAAACACGGTAACTGTCTGTCTGGAAATCGCAATCAATCTGTTTGCTGCATCCCAAAGATGCGCATACTCGGTCGAATAACCTTCAGCAGCATAATCGGTAAATACTTTATATTTAAACCAATCATGCAGATGACTGTTTAAAGGGTGCACATAGGTCACATGCCAGGTCAGCGAACTGGCCGGTGCAAATGTGTTAAACATCGGTAAGACACCAGGTGGCCACATATCGAAAGCCACCATCAAGTCGGCGATGCTCATTTCCCGATTGTCATGCCGATCCGGATTAAAACGCATCCAGCCACTAAAATCAGGTTTCACACTGCCAGTGCATGGATACTGTCCATCTACCCAGACCAGATCCATCTGTCCAAAACATTCCGGCGCTAAAGGATGATGCTCCGCAATGTTTAATTGCTCAGGCATAAGAAATTCAGGTGCAAGTCGTTCCTGTTGCACGGAAATAGTCGACTGGCGATGCGTGCCAAAACTGGCAATCAAAATACTTTGCACAGCATCGTCCTGCCAGAGCCGCACTTCAACCGTGGTCACGGACTTGCCTTGACGTAAAATTTCAGCACTCAATCGAACTGGTGCCAGCTGGACTGGACCAACAAAGGTCACACTGGTACTTAACAGCTGTTTTTCTGCATCTGCAACCGCGAGTAAGGCTTTGTGCATCATCATCCCGGCCACCAGTCCACCATAAATGGTGCGCCCCTGTAACCAGCCTTGCGGAATATCGACCCATTCGTCCTGTCCGATCGCAGTGAATAATTGGCGCAGTGACATCCTTCGTCCTTTGGATTTTTTAATTGGCTCTATCTTTCACTTATTTTGGACTGTTGTGAATGATCAATGACTGCTGCGTCAGTGAGCATTTTGGCCAATCTGCCTGAATTTATTCATGTAACACCTTATAGATGGTTCTGGCCATGACATCACCCAGCCCGGGCACCAGCTTCAAGTCATTTTCCGATGCTTTCAGTACCCCCTGTATACCGCCAAAATGGGTGAGCAAATCACGGCGGCGTTTCGGACCCAGTCCAGGAATCACTTCCAGTACCGACGAGCCACGTTTCTTGTCGCGTTTGGCACGGTGTTTGGTAATGGCAAAACGGTGTGCTTCATCGCGTACCTGCTGAATCAGATGCAGGGCTTTATGGTCTTCTGGTAACTGGATTTTTGTGCCATCGGTAAAATGCAAGGTTTCCAGACCGGGTTTACGCCCCTCGCCTTTGGATACCCCCACCATAAAGGCATCCAGTCCAAGATCCTGCATCACTTGCATTGCCATATGTAATTGGCCTTTACCGCCGTCAATCAGCAGTAAATCCGGCAACATGGCTTTTTTATAACGGCGGGTCAGTGCCTGACGCATGGCCGCATAGTCATCACCGCCGGTAATATCATCAATGGCAAACTGACGGTAATCGCGTTTTCGTGCACCGCCCGAATCAAACACCACACAGGAAGCAATGGTGGCTTCACCCATGGTATGCGAGATATCAAAACATTCAATCCGGTCAATCGGACGCCCCACCACCTGTTCCAGCTGATGGAAACGTTCATTCAGTTCAAAATGATTGGCCAGCTGGCCTTTAATGGCGTGCTGCACATTCATATTGGCCAGTTCCAGCCATTCGGCACGGGTTTCCCGCACATTGTGCTTGATCTGTACTTTCTTGCCGAATTCCTGTTGCAAGGCCTGTTCCAGCTCTTTGCGGTCCGGAATCTCGACATTGACAATCAGCTCGGCAGGAACTTCATCGGCCACCTGAAAATAGAAGTTCGCCATGAAATCCGAGAGCATTTGCCCCAGATCATCACCCAGCATATCCGGGAAATAGCTTTTACCCCCCAGCATTTTACCATTGCGCACATGCATGATCTGCACGCAAGTCACGCCGGCATGATAGGCAATCGCCAAGATATCGGCTTCACCTTTGAGTTTATAAATCGCCTGTTGCGATTGCACATCGCGCAGCAAGGCCATGCGGTCGCGGTAAAATACAGCTTTTTCAAATTCGAGCTTTTCAGCGGCTTCTTCCATTTTCTGAATCAATTCTTGATTCAATTCTTTGGTATCACCCTGTAAAAAGCGCATCGAGTTGTCTACATCATTTTTATATTCTTCAGGGCTAATTAAACCGACACAGGGCGCGCTACAGCGTTTAATCTGGTACTGCAAACACGGACGTTTACGCTGAGCAAAATAGCTGTTTTCACACTGCCTCACGTTAAACAGTTTTTGCAGCACTACCAGCGTATCCCGGGCATTATAGGCACTTGGATAAGGCCCGAAAAACTTGCCGAGCTGATGTTTACCCTTGCCTCGACCGGCTGCAATACGCGGATAAGGCTTGTCACTGGAAACAAAAATATAGACATAGGATTTGTCATCGCGCAGCATGATGTTATACGGCGGACGATGCAGCTTGATCAGGTTTTGTTCCAGCAATAAAGCTTCGGTTTCCGAGCGAACTACCAGCGTTTCGATATCATAAATACGCGCCACCAAAGCCTGCGTTTTCGGATGTTCGATGGTTTTGACAAAGTAACTGGACACACGGTTTTTCAGATTTTTGGCCTTGCCGACATACAACAATTCGCCGTCCTGACCCAACATACGGTACACGCCCGGTAAAGTGGTCATATGGGCTAAAATCTTTTCAATATGTTCTCGTGCGTTTTCGTTCACATTCAGCCTGATTTAAATTGCATAAACTTTGCTACATGATGTGATGGTTTTCATGCCATTTTCAAGCGAATCGCCTGTTTTTATCGCGATCATACAAAGTTCCAGCAATCACCTGATTGCTAAAAGCTATAAGTAAATTGCGCTTATTTTGCTATGCTCAGGCCATCTGAACAATTTGGATCAAACTGAATGACGACTCCCAATCACGCCATGCATATCGTCAAACCTGTCACTGCAACGCATAGCACATCTGAAAAAGATAAACTGATTGGCAAGCCGCGTTTTCATTTTGAACCACTTGAAGTCATGCAGCTGTTGAAACAGCGCATTATTGGTCAGGATGCTGCCCTGCAAGAAATCGAAAAAATGCTGCACGTGGTCAAAGCCGATTTTTCCAGTCCTGAACGCCCTCTTTCCGTCACCTTAATGCTCGGCCCGACTGGTGTGGGTAAAACTGAAACCGTGCGTTTAATTGCCGAGGCGATTTATGGTCGCCCGGATGCCTTCTGTCGCATCGATATGAACACTCTAGCACAGGAACACTATGCGGCAGCCATTACCGGTGCACCTCCGGGCTATGTCGGCTCCAAAGAAGGTCATAGCCTGTTTGATGAAACCGCCATTGCAGGCAGTCATACCCGCCCGGGGATTGTGCTGTTTGATGAGCTGGAGAAAGCCTCCACAGAAGTCATTCGCAGTTTAATGAATGTACTGGATACCGGAAAGCTGACCCTCACTTCAGGCACCAAAACCATCGACTTTCGTAACTGCATGATCTTTATGACCAGTAATGTCGGTGCACAGGCAGCACAGCAATATCTGGATAAACTGAATTTCTTGCCCAAGAAAATGCAGGATCTGTGTCTGAAAAAAATACCAACCAGAACCATTATTGAAAAAGTGATGTTTAAGAAATTCGATCCAGAATTTCTCAACCGCATTGATCGGACTTTACATTATCAGGCGGTACAGGATGATGCTCTGCCAAAACTGGTGGACATTGAACTGCAAAAACTGAATCAGCGCCTGCAGCATCAAAAACGTCAGGTGGTTTTGACCGAAGCCGCCAAAGCACACTTTTATAAAGATCATGATATCCGTTTTGGTGCACGCCATTTGGCCCGCAAAATGCGCACTGAACTGGAACCGATTCTGGCGGTGTATTTTTTAAATTATCCGGAAAAAACACAGCTCACTTTAAGCTATGCAGATGGGCAATTGATCATTCAGCCCGAATAATCCTTGTTATCCTCATGCTTGTAGTCAAATACTCAAACAGGTATTTGACTACAAATATGTCACTTTTACTTCAGTTTCAAGCTCCCTCCGCTGCACTGAAAATTGGGATCGATTGACTATTTTGACCAAAACAAGGCCATAAAAAACTTGAAATAGCACACTTGTACCCGCTATAAATAAGCACGACATTATTAGAAAACCTTAATCTAAACAAAAAGTTCATTACATTTTTAATAGCTACAGTAAAAATAGGGTTGCCAAGCCTCAGGATTTGTTGAAAAAAATTGATGACCCTAGCGTCACGGCTTGATACAACTTGTTATGTTCTTTTTGGATATAGTTATCGTAAGATTGGCGAAGCATAAATGTACGCAGGAAAAAAGGCGTACATGCTTCACAACATCAACTTAGAAGTCCTCCAAAATAAAGGAGATCAGGCATGATCCACGCTGGCAATGCCATTACCGTCCAAATGCTTTCGGACGGAATTGCAGAATTCCGCTTTGACTTACAAGGTGAGTCGGTCAACAAATTTAACCGTGCAACAATTGAAGATTTTAAAGCTGCCATTGAAGCTGTAAAAGCAGATAGCACGATTAAAGGTTTAGTTGTTACTTCGGGTAAATCTACATTTATCGTTGGCGCAGACATCACTGAATTTGGTGAAAACTTCGCTCAAGGCGAACAAGCGATTGTGGATTGGGCTTTGCCTGTTCACGACATCTTCAATGCATTTGAAGATCTAGAGATTCCTAAAGTTGCTGCAATCAATGGTATGGCATTGGGTGGCGGCTTTGAAATGTGCCTGGTATGTGACTACCGTGTCATGTCAGAAGCAGCGCAAGTCGGCCTTCCAGAAATCAAACTGGGCATCTACCCTGGTTTCGGTGGTACTGTTCGTTTAAGCCGTGTTATTGGTATCGACAATGCGGTTGAATGGATGGCAATGGCTGCGCCTAAAAAACCTGCTGCTGCACTTAAAGACGGTGCTGTAGATGCGGTTGTGGCTGCGGACAAACTTACTGACGCTGCGATTGACTTGGTTAAACAAGCACTTGCTGGCCGTGTAGACTGGAAAGCAAAACGCCAAGAAAAATTAGACCCTATTAAATTAAACCCGCTTGAACAAATGATGGCGTTCAATACGGCGAAAGGTGCGGTACTTGCGAAAGCAAACCCTGCGCAATACCCTGCGCCTAAACTTCTTCTTGATTCTTTACAGGCAGGTGCAAGCCTTCCACGTAACGAAGCATTAAAAGTAGAAGCTGAAGGTTTTGCTAAAGCTGCGGTAACTCCACAAGCTGGCGCGTTGATCGGTTTATTCATCAACGACCAAGTGGTGAAGAAAACTTCTAAGAAATATGAAAAAGGTGCTCATCCTGTAAACCAAGCCGCTGTACTTGGCGCGGGTATTATGGGTGGTGGTATTGCTTACCAGGCGGCAAGCAAAGGCACACCAATCATCATGAAAGACATTGGTAATCCACAGCTTGCACTGGGTATGAAAGAAGCGAATGGCTTGTTAACAAAACAAGTTGAACGCAAGAAAATGAAACCTGCGCAAATGGGTGAAACCCTTGCTCGCATCCGCCCGACTTTAAGCTACGAAGAATTTAAAGAAGTGGATATCGTGATTGAAGCGGTAACAGAAAACCCTAAAGTGAAGGGTATTGTACTGGCTGAAACCGAGAAGAACGTTCGTGAAAACACGATCATTGCATCAAATACCTCTACGATTTCAATCACCCGTCTGGCTGAAAACCTGCAACGTCCTGAAAACTTCGTCGGTATGCACTTCTTTAACCC
The DNA here is from genome assembly GCF_044130295.1 of Acinetobacter uliginosus. Classification (NCBI taxonomy): domain Bacteria; kingdom Pseudomonadati; phylum Pseudomonadota; class Gammaproteobacteria; order Moraxellales; family Moraxellaceae; genus Acinetobacter; species Acinetobacter uliginosus. The sequence continues at coordinate 23,442 of NZ_JBIQOC010000028.1, forward strand.
GGTGCATATGATGCCACTGGTAGAAGTCATCCGTGGTGAGAAAACATCTGCTGAAGCAATCGCAACTACTGTGGTTCTTGCTCAGAAAATGGGTAAAACACCTATCGTGGTAAATGACTGCCCGGGCTTCCTTGTGAACCGTGTATTGTTCCCTTACTTCGGTGCGTTCGACCTTCTTCTTAAAGATGGTGCAGACTTCCAGCAAATCGATAAAGTGATGGAAAAATTCGGCTGGCCAATGGGCCCTGCTTACCTGATGGACGTTGTCGGTATCGACACAGGCGTTCACGGTGCAGAAGTAATGGCTGAAGGCTTCCCTGACCGTATGAAACCGGACTTCAAAGGTTCGATTCAAACCATGTATGAAGCAAAACGTTTGGGTCAAAAGAACGACGTTGGTTTCTACAAATATGAATTAGACCGTAAAGGCAAAAAAGCCAAAGTGGTTGATCCAACTGCATATGAGCTGGTTGCTTCTGTTGCGACAAGCGACAAACGTGAATTTGATGCTCAAGAAATCATTGACCGTATGATGCTGACTTTCTGTAACGAAACTGTTCGTTGCCTGGAAGACAACATCGTTGCAACTGCTTCTGAAGCAGATATGGCGATGATCATGGGTGTAGGTTTCCCTCCATTCCGCGGTGGTCCATGCCGTTACATCGACCAAACAGGTGTTGCTGAATACGTTGCACTTTGCGACAAATACGCTCACTTAGGTAAGGCTTATGAGGCGCCACAAATGTTGCGCGACATGGCTGCTAACAACAAAAAATTCTACGGTTAAGGAGCAACGTGAATGGCTACTTTAAATCCGCGTGACGTTGTCATCGTTGATGGTGTACGTTCAGCAATGGGTAAATCCAAAAACGGTATGTTCCGCAATGTCCGTGCTGACAGCTTATCTGCTGAATTGGTTCGTGCTTTGGTTGCCCGTAACCAGTTTGATGTCAACGAAGTTGAAGACCTGATCTGGGGCTGTGTCAACCAGACGCTTGAACAAGGTATGAACATTGCCCGTAACATTGGTTTATTGGCTGACTTGCCTAAAACTGTTGCAGGTCAAACGATTAACCGTCTTTGTGGTTCTTCAATGCAGGCAATCCATGCTGCTGCGGCGCAAATTGCAACCAACCAGGGTGATATCTTCATCATTGGTGGTGTAGAGCACATGGGTCACGTTGGCATGATGCACGGTATCGACATCAACCCGGAAGCGTCTAAGCACTATGCAAAAGCATCTAACATGATGGGCTTAACCGCTGAAATGTTGGGTCGCATGAACGGCATTACTCGTGAAGAACAGGATGCGTTTGGTGTTGAATCTCACCGCCGCGCTTGGGCTGCAACGCAAGAAGGTCGTTTCAAAAACGAAATTATTGGTGTTGAAGGTCACGACCAGAACGGTTTCAAAATCCTGTGCGACATCGACGAAGTGATTCGTCCAGATGCTAACCTTGAAGCATTCCAGGCTTTACGTCCAGCATTTGATCCGAAAGGCGGTACAGTGACTGCGGCGACCTCTTCAGCGTTGTCTGATGGTGCTTCTGCAATGTTATTGATGTCTGCTGAACGTGCTCAAGCATTAGGTCTTAAGCCACGTGCTGTGATTCGCTCTATGGCAGTTGCAGGCTGTGATGCAGCAATCATGGGTTACGGTCCTGTTCCTGCTACGCAAAAAGCGCTTAAACGTGCGGGCTTGTCGATTGCTGACATTCAAACTATTGAATTAAACGAAGCGTTTGCTGCACAAGGTTTGTCAGTTCTTAAAGGCTTAGGCATTTATGACCAGCAAGATCGTGTGAACTTGAACGGTGGTGCAATCGCTCTTGGTCACCCATTGGGTTGTTCTGGTGCGCGTATCACAACAACATTGTTGAACGTGATGGAACAACAAGATACGCAAATCGGTCTTGCGACCATGTGTATTGGTCTTGGTCAAGGTATCGCGACCATTATCGAACGTGTTTAACTCTTAAATACTTTGATAAAAAGAAACCCCGCTTAATGCGGGGTTTCTTTTTATCAAACAAATACTTGTGGTTTAAATTTGAACTCAGTATATTACTTAAGCCCATATTGTAGAACATGGGGAAGGTAATCTGTTGTCAAGTATTGCACCACACAGTATCAGAATCATTTCTAGTACATCTGGTGAAACACTGCAAACTGCTTGGAACCAAGTACAAACAATGTATATGGAACTCCACAGAATGTAATCAATGCTTCTCATAGTATATTCCTTTCGTGATCTAAAGACGGTGTAGGAGTTTTTCTTCTAGAGGGTACGTAATTGTGGGTACTTGGGTATGCTCAAGGGACTCTGTTCTTAGAATGGGGCGTGTAATACGAGGATTATCGTCAGCCTTTCCTTGAGTTTTCTAATAATGAAGATTGATCAAACATTTTTTAAAGACCGTCAAAAATTTTATTTACATTTCGATTACCCTCTTTCTTCTGAAAAAATTTTCTCGTATGTTACAAATCCATTAAACATTGAAAGACATGCTTTCTATCCATTTATCCACTTTGAACTTATCACTCAAAAAATTAAAAAAAATGGCTTTAAAATAGTAAAAGGTAAAAAACAAATTATTGTCGAAAAGCAAACTCCCAAAATTAGACCAATCAAATACTCTGCGCATATCGATGGACATATTTATGCTTATTATGCTTACTTAATGACTGAAAACTATGAAAAATTACTACTAGAGAAAGGAATTGCAGAATCAGTATTAGCTTTCAGAAAACTTCCAAACTCTCCAAATAATATCCATTTTGCTAAAAATGTTTTTGATGAAATTAAGAATCGTCAAAATTGTTCTGTTCTTTGTATCGATATTAAAAGTTTCTTTGATGAATTAGATCATCAATTAATAAAATTAGCTTGGTTAAAAGTATTAGGTTTAGAAACCCTACCTAATGATCACTATAATGTATTTAAATCAATTACCAATTTCTCATATGTACACAAAAGAGATGTATACCAGCATCTTGGATTATCAATTAATCGAAATCACAAAAATTTGAAACGATTATGTTCAAGTCAAGAATTTAGAGAAAAAATCAGGAAAAATAAAATAATACGAAGAGGAAGCAAAGGTAAAGGAATACCACAAGGTTCAGCCATTAGTGCTTTTATTTCAAATATTTACATGCTAGATTTTGATGAAAAAATAAATAGTAAAGTGCAAAAAGTAGGTGGTAAATATTATCGTTATTGTGATGATATTTTAATTATTAGCGATCCAAAAAATTCAAGACCACTACTAAAAGATATCCAGAGCTTAATCAAAAACTTGAAATTAGAGATTCAAGAGAAGAAAACAAAAATTGCCGAGTTTAAAGAAGGCATTAGGGTCTCAACAGATGAATTACAATATTTAGGTTTTACTTACGACGGTAAAAAAATTCTTCTGCGTGATGCTGGTTTAGCTAAATATTCTCATAAAGTTATGAAAGCAATAAAAATGACAAATAAGCACTTAGTCAAAATTAATACTGCAAGAATTCAACGTAACGAACCACTTCTAGAAAGGCATAAAAAACATATTTATAGACGCTTTTCATTTATTGGATCTAGAAATTATATAAGTTATGCATTAAGAGCTGCACGTATTATGAATGAACCAGCAATTAGAAATCAGATCAAACCTCATTGGAACAAAATTCATCACCATATAAATAAATATGATGAATTGAATGAAGACTTTTACCTTATAGCAAAAGATACATCTTGCTTAAAGTAAGTTATTTCTACAACCAGCTAACTATTCAACCCTCTGCGCCAACAACGTAGCAAAATGCTGTTTAATACGGTTCCCCTGTGCATCTACTCGATGCAACTCACCGACATTTTCATTATATTTCACAATGTTCCAGCCCTCATAAAGCGCACTTAACTCCCCTGCTTTAAAGGCAAAAGGAAAGTCAGGCTGTGCCGGAAGGTCATCCGTATCCATCGCACAGACAATCAGGTTAAAACCATTAATATTCGTCGCTTGTTGCATCTGCGCAATCAGAGGTTTCACCGTTTGGGCTTGCAAGAACATCATCACCACGGTACAGCAAATAAAATCATAACGGCCAGTAATGCTTGGGTCTGCATTCAAGTCACGCTGTTGCACATGAATATTATCAATCTGCTCAGCCTGAATAATCTGCCTTAACTTTTGCAGGCTGTTTTCATTGACATCCCAGCCATCCACCTCAAGACCATGCTGACTTAAATACAGCGTATTACGCCCCTGCCCGCAGCCAACATCGAGGGCACGGCCACCTTGCAAATATGGCGTAGCAGCCAAAATTTCAGAGTGCGTGGGTGAAAGCTGATATTTTTTAGTGAAGTAATCCTGTGGCAGACAGTAAAACTGGAGCTGACATTCAATGTCATCACTGGCAGAAACAATTTTATGCCACGCCTGCGGTTCAATAAACGGAGGCTGCTGCTCTGGGCTAAAGACATGCTCGGACTTTACAGTACCCGATTCATCCAGCATGGCAAAATGCAGTTCACCCTTAAATACGGTTAGTTTTGCCCAAGTACCGGCTTTGGTATTGTGCTGGTTTTTAAACCCTTGCGGGATACTCTGCTGTGTCCAGACAGGGAGTTCTTTATAACAAATAAGCTGTTGCATAAAAAGCTGCGCTCCAAATCGTTAATCATCTGTCTGAAATCAATAAGCTGACTCTTCATCATACTTTTAGCATAACCCGTTCCACAGCAGATTAAAATAAGCCAAATATATTCCGTTTATGCAAACTCCCTATCCTATAAAAAGCAAAAACTGCCCGGTATGGACAGTTTTTTTGGGTAAACTTTAATAAATCCAGATAAACATATTTTTTAATGCAACAGTTGTTCGCGCAACCATTCCATATATTTTTCTTTGTCCATAAAGTCGGGGGCACTACCAGTGTCCAAACTGTAATACTGCTGATTGAACTGAATCACAATCTGCTCGGTATGATGCCAGTCTTCAATCATTTTAAAGTATTGATTAAAGAAAAAACGGTTTTTACCCCAATTGTTCAGGCTTTCCAGTTTCGGATATTTTTTATTTTCAACAAATTCACTGTATACATGCTGAATATCATCAAAAACGTGTAGGGTTTTCATGACTCACCTGCCTAGATTTTATAGTGTGACCTTTGCAACAGTTTTAATCTAGCAACCGAATTTGAATAACAAATGACAATCTTATTGCAAAACTGTCATGTTTAAAAAGATGAAACTCAGATATTCAACGGCATGATCGCTTTGCCGGGCAAAACTCAAGAAAAACAAATCATGTGCTCATCAAAAATATCCATTTCTCTTTAATTTAACCCGAACCAAACTAAAAACTTAAAAGCAATGTAACTCACCTGCAACATCATGTTATCCATCTGTAATTTTGGTTGAATATTCACACAATTAGGCCCAACTACCGTGTTCCATTTTAAAAAATGAATCTCCCTAGCGTTAATATAACCAGTACAAAAAACCTCTTAATTCTCACGATTGAGTAATTCCCATGAATATGATTAAAACTACCATCGCCATTGCTTTAGTTGCAGGTACAACCTCTGCTATGGCTGCTACCGCTGTAGAAACTACGCCAGCTGCCAAGGTTGCCGCATTAAAAGCACAAGTAAAAGCAGACACCATTCAGACCGCAAGCACTGTTAAAGCAGCAGCTGCCACAACAAAAGAAAAAGCGGAAGTTAAAACCAAAACTGCTGCACACAAAACTGTAGCAGCTAAAAATGCAGCCGTAGCTAAAACTGTTGCTGCAAATGAAAAAGCTGTTGCTGCAACAAAAACTGCTGCTCATAAAACCGTAAAAGCTAAAGATGCTGTAGTAGAAAAAGCGGTAGCAGCGAAAGATGCAACTGTAGCTAAAACTGCACAAGTAAAAGAAGCTGCTGTTGCTACCACTGTAGCGACTAAAGACGCTGTAGCAGAAAAAACAGCTGAAGTGAAAGATGCCACTGCTGCTAAAACTGTCGCTGCAAAAGATGCAACTGTAGCAAAAACAGCTGAAGTAAAAGAAAGCGTTGCTGAAAAAGCAGATGCTGCTAAAACTGAAGTCAAAGCTGAGAAAAAAGGCTTCTTCTCTTGGTTTAAAAAATCTGCGGCTTAATCTGCATCGCGCATTTTAACCGTAAAAAGGATGCCATTCATGAGCATCCTTTTTTAGTTAGCGTGAAAAAGATGGTGATCCACATACTGCCCAACTAGCGAATAGCATTATTCGGTGTATTGGTTCGCTGTTGTTGCAACTGTCTGATGATGTCATTTTGTGAGGTATTTTCCAGAATACCCAAGGAAAGTTGCTCTCTAGCGATTTGTACATTGACTGCTCTACGGTCTATCCCAAAAGGTGCAAGAATAATATACAGACCTTCTCGTGGATCAGGTGACTGCAAACCGCGGGCAATCGCCAGAACATATTGCTGCAATACCCATGGCAAGCTGTTGATGTCTGGCATAGGTGCTTCAGGAACTAGATCGATGGTCATCAACATAGTGGGGTCAACCACAAAATTTTGTGTATCTAGCTGGATCTGCATAATTCTATGTTGCAAAACTCGCTCTCTTTGAGGATCTTCACGATATTCAATAACTCGCGTGGTTTCAGCGCTTAACTTGGAGTCTGTTAAGGGGATTAATCCGGTAGTATCCGTTATATCGGCAAAAGCAGAGGAAATAGAAAAGCTTGCGGTAATCATGACAATTGCGCAGGATAAATTTTTTAGCAGCTTCATGGCAGTTCTACTCAACAATGAATTGAAGTAAATAAACAACCGTCGACAGCTATAATTGTATAGTTTATGCGCCTTTCAGCCACTTGCCCCGGACCAGTGGTCTTGCAAGACATTCTAACTTTCGTTAAAAAACCGGTTCATTTCACCTACTGAAAAAACATCAAATCTGCGTCTATAAAAAAGTGCTGTGCTGAACGATGTTTCTATAAATCAGATTTTTATCTTCTCCTGCTTAGGCTGCCCTGCTGACATAAAAATTCCGTCATAATCTTTATTTTTCTCGCATTCCGACGCGCAAAAGTACAGGAAATGTTACATCTAAGTATTCTGGTCCTGCTTGCAAAACCTCTGAAATCGGCTGCAGCGGGTCATCCGTGTTGTGGTCGTGATAATGCTTGAGCGCCGACCAGGTGTTTAAATAACTGATCAGCTGCTGCGGAGTCCATCGATATTCCAGGCGCAGCTCTGGAACTGCCTGCTCATAAAAAGGAAACGGAATGGTTTGATACAGCTCATCAATATAACGGCGTTCACGATCCCAATACTCTTTTAAGGTTTCAGCATACAGCTGCTGAACCAAGGCATTGATTGCCGCATCCTGAACCTGAATGAGACCATAGCCAATAACCGCCAGCACCCCTTGAGGTTTAAGCACCCGTTTGACTTCTTTATAGAATGCATCGAAATCAAACCAGTGAATCGCTTGTGCCACCGTCACCAAATCGACGGAGTGCTCCGGAATCGTGGTCTGCTCTGCCACCTGTAGCTGATAGCTGACATTTTCAAAATAAGGGGCCTGCTGTAATTGCGCTGCGCTAATATCAGTCGCCACCACATGCTCGAAATACGGTGCCAGAAGCTGGGTAAACTGCCCCGAACCGGCACCACAATCCCAGGCAAAAGTTCGTTCAGGTACATGCTTTAAAATTTCCTGGACAATTTCTGCAGAATAAGCCGGACGGGCCTGTTTATAGCGCAAGCTGTCATCAGAAAACAGATCTTTCATTTAACGATGCTCATAATATTTATAAATTTAATCAATGACCTGATCAATCCTAAAACTGGTCTGGGCAATGAGCACCCGCTGATTATTCAATTGATAATATTTAACATCGTATGGAACCAATTTCCAGCTCTGGGCAGGATTAAAACTGACACGGCGATTCCCGACTGGCTGAGCATGTAACGGAGTAATGATCTCTGAAGAACATGACTAGCTCACAGGCTGAAAACAGCCCCAATTTTCAACTGCGCAGGCATTTGCCACTTTCTCGCGGCGGCAAATATAGGCTTCGCTGGCAAAGCTAAGGATTTTTTCAAAAGAAAAATGATTACTTTTTCGGTGTCGGTAGCTCAGGTACAGAAAAATTATTTATAGAATGTTCAATCGTACCAATGCTGACATTTTTCAGGTCGAGCTGTATATGCATATCACGATCGATGGGCTGCATACTGTTGCTACGGTTTATACCAAAGGGTTGCAACATAATATACAAGCCTTGTGTAGGATCACTCGACTGTAAACCCTGAGCAATACTCAATACATACTGTTGTAGAAAGGGCGATAACGAATTTAGGTCGGGTTGTGCTTGTAAGGGCTGAATTTCCAGATTGGCAACCACATGGCTGTCAATCATAAAGTTTTGTGCTTCACGTGAATTACGAATAACTTGATGCTGTAAAGCACGGAGATTTTTTTCATCATTCTGATACGGCACAATCCCGGTTTCTGTACGTAACTCTGGCTCGGCCAGTACGTGCAGGGTGGGTAAGGTCACCGCGTCATCCGCGTGGACCATCATGCTCCATAAACAGCCCAATATCAGCAGCAAAGGATATATTTTTATAAATTTCATAAACTTGCCTCGCAACGTAATTTCAGGACAATGCAGTTTTACACCATGCAAGAAAAAAATTTTTCACTGCAACCGTATACGTTTTATAGCCTACCTGAAAATCAATTTTGGCTCACCTTGACTCGGATAAACGGTCTTTTTCACTTTCTTAAATCTATTATGGGTATGCAATTTTTCTTGGAATTTTAATGCGCTTTGCATGTAATTATAATTCTCTATGACCAACCTAGAGGCGAAAAAAAACCTCAAACAGTGTTTGAGGTTTTTTTGAATATGGTGGCGAGACCCAGGATCGAACTGGGGACACACGGATTTTCAATCCGTTGCTCTACCTACTGAGCTATCACGCCGATGCGGTGTATTAAGCCGTATCTGTTCTCAATAGTCAATATAATTCATGACATTTTTATTTAATCGAATATTTTTTACCCAAAAAAAATCCCTGATGGGATCAGGGATTGAAATCTTGAAATAGATTTTAAATATGGTGGCGAGACCCAGGATCGAACTGGGGACACACGGATTTTCAATCCGTTGCTCTACCTACTGAGCTATCACGCCGATGTCGCGTATTAAACAGTTTAAGTGTTTTTCAGTCAAGCAGGTTTTTAGCTTTTTCAAGCAAGTGCTTACTTTTAAGGCAAATTGATGTTTATTTGCTTATTTTTTATTTAAAATTCAATGGATCATCTAAGCCAGCATTATTTTCAGGCATAAAAAAACAGCACCATGGCTGCTTTTTTATTTTTATCAGGCTTAAATTTTTTCCAGATGTGCCAGACAGCGATGAATGGCTCCACAGCCCGGTTCAAACCTCTTCACGCCTTTTTCTTCTTCCATTCGGCACACTTCACTGACCAGTCGTTCTGCGACTCCACGTCCACGGTTAGCTGGATGGACCACAATATTTTCCAGCGTCCGGCTTTCCCCCTGCCCGGTACACCAAATTGCCCCAATCAGTTTAGTATTAAATTCTGCTGTGTAAACTAAGGTATACTGAGCCAAGTTTTGCTCTAGTTGTTCAATGGCATCCTGCCCATCCCCAAATTCCGGGCTGGTGTCATACAGTCGCTCAAGCTGGCTGCGCACTTCGTCATTTTCTAGTGAAGTATAAGCATGTACGGTAATAGGCATTGATTAACCCTCCTGAGCAATCTAATATGCGATAATTTCGTCATCGCGAAAAAAACATTTTACATCATCGTTTTTGAGGAACGTGTCTATGACGCAACGTATCAGTGAAGTGGTAAGAAACACTAACGAAACCAAAATCCGAGTTCGTGTGAATCTTGATGGTACAGGTCAAGGCACTCTCAATACAGGTGTTCCATTTTTAGATCATATGATTGATCAAATCAAGCGACACGGCTTATTTGACATTGATATTCATTGTGATGGTGACCTGGAAATTGATGACCATCACACCGTAGAAGACTGTGGTATCACTCTAGGTCAGGCATTTGCCCAAGCCCTGGGTGATAAAAAAGGCCTACGTCGTTATGGTCACTTCTATGCCCCACTGGATGAATCTTTAAGCCGTGTTGTGGTTGATTTATCTGGTCGTCCGGGCTTGTGGATGGATATTCCATTCACTCGCGCACGTATTGGCAGCTTTGATGTTGATCTATTCTCTGAATTTTTTCAAGGTTTTGTGAATCACGCCTTAATGACCCTGCACATTGATAACCTGAAAGGCAAAAACAGCCATCACCAGATCGAAAGCGTATTTAAAGCATTTGCCCGCGCACTCCGTATGGCCTGTGAAGTCGATCCACGTGCAGAAAATACTGTTGCTTCAACCAAAGGTACTTTGTAATGACCCGTATTGCCCTTCTTGACTATGGTATGGGAAATTTACACTCCGCAGCCAAAGCCCTGGAACATGTCGGCGCAACTGTAGATGTTACCAATGATCCCAAACTGATTGCCCAAGCCGATAAAATCGTCTTTCCGGGTGTCGGTGCCATGCGTGACTGTATGCAAGGCATGCATGAAGCAGGTATTGATGAAGTGGTACGCCATGCCGTGTTCAATAAGCCTGTGCTGGCGATCTGTGTCGGCATGCAAGCCTTAATGCAACACTCGGAAGAAAATGGCGGTTCAGATGCGCTAGGTATTTTTGCCGGTGAAGTAAAGCGTTTCCCGGATATGGCCGGTTTAAAAGTGCCACACATGGGCTGGAACCAGGTGCATCAGGCAGACCCAAGCCATCCAATGTGGAAAGACATTGAACAGGATGCGCGTTTCTATTTCGTGCATAGTTTCTATGTTGAACCTGAAGACAAGAGCATTGTGGCAGCCACCTGTGACTATGGTTTAGAGTTCTGTACGGCGCTGCATAAAGAAAACCTGTTCGCTACCCAGTTCCATCCGGAAAAGAGTCATACTGCCGGTTTGCAGTTACTGAAAAACTTTGTGGAATGGGATATCTAAGGCTCTTCCAACTTATTTTAAAAAGCTCACTTCGGTGGGCTTTTATTTTGCCTAAACTCGGAAAAACCATTAAGCTGATTTCAGACCAGTTAGCTATTGATGATTATGGAAGAGCCGCTACTTCAAACCCTGCCCAGCAAAGAACAGATTCAGGCCTTCCCTCCATTTAAAAACCTTCCGATGCAACAGATTCAGGTGATTAACAACCTGGAACAATGTCATGCTTTGGAAGCAGAATTAACACACTGCGCAGTACTTGGTTTCGATTCTGAATCCAAGCCCACATTTAGAGTCGGTGAAGTTTCCACGGGGCCACATCTGATTCAATTGGCGACCTTAGACAAAGCCTATCTGTTCCAAATGAATGATGAGATTTGGGAATTTTTAAAGCCGATTTTTGCCAGCCGTGACCAGATTAAAGTTGGCTTTGGCTTAAAAAATGATGCCCATCTATTCCGTAAAAAAGGTATTGAACTAAACAGTCTGATTGAACTGTCGAAATGCTTTTCTGCTTTTGGCTTTACCAATCCAATGGGACTGAAAAATGCCATGGCACTTCTATTTCAGGTGAACTTTCCCAAAAGTAAAAAAACCAGCACCTCGAACTGGGCACGTAAAACGCTGACTCCTCAGCAGATTGACTATGCGGCTGCCGATGCCTATGCCCCGGTTTTAGTGTTTGAAGAATTACTGCGCTTAGGCTTGCTGCCCAAACATATTCCCAATACCACATTAAAGTTACGCATTCGCCCCAACAAAATAAAAGCTGCAACTCATGCTTAGAGATTTGCCAATACTTTGCTAAGATGGAACACAATGAATTCAATAAGATTGGGCAAGGAGCGAAAGCATGCTGATCATCCCTGCAATTGACCTGAAAGATGGCAAATGTGTCCGTTTAAAACAAGGCCGTATGGAAGACGATACCGTATTCTCTGACGATCCGGTTGCAACTGCACAGCATTGGGTCAATGAAGGCGCACGTCGCTTGCATTTGGTGGATTTAAACGGCGCTTTCGCAGGTACACCGATTCATAAACCTGTGGTTGAAGCCATTGCCAAAGCACAACCAGAGCTGCCAATTCAAATTGGTGGTGGTATCCGTTCACTGGAAACCATTGAACATTATCTGGATGCCGGTGTGTCTTTTGTGATTATCGGGACCAAAGCAGTTCAAAATCCTGAGTTTGTGGAAGAAGCATGCAAGAAATTTGCCGGCCACATCATTGTCGGTATCGATGCCATGAATGGCATGGTGGCAACCGATGGCTGGGCCAATGTCACAGATGTAAAAGCGACTGACCTTGCAAAACGTTTTGCTGATGCTGGCGTATCAAGCATTGTCTATACCGACATTGCACGTGACGGTATGATGCAGGGTGTAAACATCGAGCAAACTGTTAACTTGGCGACTTATTCAGGTCTTCCTGTGATTGCCTCTGGTGGTGTGACCAATCTGGATGATGTCCGTAACTTGAAAGGCCAGCCGGGCATTTTAGGTGCCATTACCGGTCGCGCCATTTACGAAGGCACACTGAACCTTCGTGAAGCGCAATTACTGTTAGATGAACAATCACTTTAATTCCGTGATGTATCTCCAAGAGGTCTTCGGACCTCTTTTTTATTTCTGATATTTTTAAAAATCACTTCCTGTGTAAGCATGTCCTATTTTCCCTCTTGCCTGAAAGCCAAAGCACCGCAACTTGCCTTAATTTTAATTACCCTGGTTTGGGGTGGCTCGTTTATCACCGTGCAATATGGCTTAAACTTTGCCAGCCCGATGTTTTTCGTCGGTTGCCGTTTTGCTGCTGCCATGTTGTTTGTCAGCCTGTTTTCCTGGAAGGATTTAACCGCAATCCAACTGAAAGAAATTGCCGCAGGAGCTGTCATTGGTCTGGTGATTGCGCTGGGTTATGGCACGCAAACCATTGGACTACAAAGCATCAGCAGCAGTGAATCGGCTTTTTTAACCGCGCTGTATGTACCTCTGGTGCCGATTCTTTTATGGCTATTGTTCCGTAAAACCCCGCAATTCATGACCTGGTGTGGCACAGTGCTGGCCTTTTTAGGTCTGGTCTTTTTAACCGGAAATGGGTTTGGTGCAATCCAGCTGAGCTTTGGTCAGATCATTACCCTCTTGGGTTCAGTCGCTATTGCGATGGAAATTATTCTGATCGGATTTTTTGCCGGTAAAGTCAATGTCCGCCGTGTCACCGTGATTCAACTCGGCTTTGCCTCGATTTTTGCTTTTTGCATGATGCCTTTGGCTGGTGAAAGCTGGAATCCAGTTTTTTCCTGGCCTCTGGTGATCATTTTAACTGGCTTAGGTTTTGCTAGTGCCGCCATTCAACTGGTGATGAACTGGGCACAACGTGCAGTCGACCCTGCGCAAGCTGCCATCATCTATTCCGGTGAGCCAGTTTGGGCAGCTTTAATTGGTCGTATTACGGGGGAGCGTTTGCCCTTACTGGCCATCCTTGGTGGGGTGTTGGTGGTTTTAGGGGTCATTGTCAGTGAATGGAAACCGAAGTTTTTGAAGAAAAATAAAGAAGTGAATCCTTAAAAGATCTCTTTCTGCTGAATATTTCTCTAAAGAAAATTCCTCATCTTCCAGGAGCGGTTAGGAAAGGTTAATTTCAAGAGCACGAGAAATTCGAATTTTTCACTGAAAATATTGCCCTCTCCCCAATCCTCTCCCACAGGGAGAGGAAGAATCATTATCGGTTTTTGTGGAAGGAAAGAGATATTTAAAACGACACCATCTTCCCCGGATTAATCAACGCACCCAATCCATAGGCGCTTTTTGCTACCGGAATGACCACGGGTGCCAGTGCACGACCAAACAGAATATCCTGATGATGAATACGGGTCAGCATATTAAAGTCATCCGCTTTGCCACAGAAATCATCAGCAATCGCCTTACCGATACGTACCGTTTGCGCCACGCCATGACCGCTCCAGCCCTGTACGGCATAGATGGGGAATTTGTTACCAAACTTACGGCTATCTGCCGCGCCATTCATGGTCAGGTCAGTGGTTCCACTCCAGACAAAATCCAGCTCGACACTTTTTAACTGCGGAAATACATGTTGAATCCGGCCCAATAAATACTGATGGGTTTTTTCAGGATTCCAGCATGAACCTGTCCCCTCCCCACCAAACAGCAAGCGGTTTTGCGATACACCACGATAATAGTCGATCTGGAATTGCGTATCATAGACAGGTGCATCTGTTGGTAATAATTCTTTTAAATCAAATTCTAATGGAGCTGTGGTACAGACATAGGTATAGAACGGAATCGTGGTCTGATTATTCTTTTGCAGCAACTTAAAGGAGGCATGATGCACCCCCATCACCACACTTTTACGGGCTTTGATCACGCCACTGGTGGTGGTCACATAAATACCATCTTCCCGTTCTTCTACTACAGTGACTTCAGTTTGCTCATAGACTTTGCCGCCATTTTTACAGAAACCATAAATGAGACCGCGGTTTAAAGCCAGGGGATGAATATGTCCACCCAGAGCATCCAGCAAACCACCACAATAATTGTCAGAGGCAATGTGTTCTTTCAGCTCATGCTTGCCCACTACTTGAGTATGGGCCTCACCCAAAAACTTGCGTGCATCGGCACCTTGAGTTAAACCAACCAGATGCCCTTCATGTACGGCAGCGGTGATATGGCCACGTTTACGCTGCAAGTCCAGATTGTATTGGTCTGCAATCGAATCAATTAAGGACATCGCTTCGGTTGAGGTAAAGTGCCAGAGTTTTTTGGCATCTGCATAACTGAAATGTTCAATCATTTCTGCCGCTTCCCAACGTGCCAAGCCTGGGGTCAATTGCCCGCCATTTCTTCCAGAAGCCGCACTGCCAATCCGGTTTTTCTCGACCAGAACCGTCTCCACCCCCTGCTCAGACAGATGTAAGGCCGTCGAAGCACCCAGCAAGCCGCCACCAATCACCACCACATCACATTCAATATCGGCACTCAAGGCATCAAACTGGTGCCATTGTTCCAGTGAACTTTCATAGTAATTCGCAGGATGCCCAAATGCACCATGCTTTGGATTAATCCAGTTCCATTCCTTGCCACTTTGCTGGTTTATGCTGGCTTTAAATTCTACGTCATTTAAAAATACTGGCTTTTGTATATTCATGTTCACTCTTCCCATCTTCAATTCATTTCAAAATTTGCGGCAATCTTTTAGTAGGCATTGCCAATCACAATGTTTTGCTTTTTCAGTTTTTTGTACAGGAAGATCACAATCCCGACAGACAGCCAACCACAACCAAACAACAGTGCGGAACGCTCCAGGTTGAACCATAAACACATGATCACGCCGACCGAAATAAACGGTAAAATCAGGTTTAAAAAGATATTTTTCATCCCGTGGCGTTGCTGCTCACGGACATAGAATTTGACGAAAACTGAAAAATTGACTGCGGTAAAGGCAATCAAGGCCCCGAAACTAATCATGCTCACCACAGTTGCCAGGTCAAGGGCGATGGCCGTCAGAGAAATCAAACCAACCAACAGTACTGCATAAAGCGGTGTACCTAATTTGCTGTGAACTTGCCCAAAAGTTTCTTTATGAAAAATACCATCTTTACCCATAATATGAATCAGACGGGATGCACTGGCATGGGTTGCCAGACCTGAAGCAAAGGTATTCATAATTTGTGCACACAAAAATACCGACTGGAACAATGCTCCACCGACATACAGCACAATTTCAGGCAAGGCTTCATCCGGGTTGTTAAAACGGACATTGCTTGGAAAATAGAGTTGAATAAACCAGGATGCAGTCAGGAAAATGATACCGCCTGACAGTGTAGTGAGCATCACCGCACGTGGAATGGTTCGTTTCGGATCTTGAGTTTCATGCGACATGGTGGTCACCGCATCAAAGCCCAGGAATGAAAAGCACAGGATGGATGCCCCTGCAATCAAGGGTAGGATGGAGCTGTCACCATTAAATAACGGCGCAAGAGTCAACACATGCTCATAACCTTGTCCCTCACCTACACCGCGAATCACCAGATAGATGAATAGCACCATCAGTAATAAAGGTGCGATCACAAAGACCAGACTGAGATTGGCAAGGAAATTAATGCGGAAACAGTTAATGAGTGTGACCAGGCCTGCAAACAGCGTGACCCACATCCAGTAAGGTACGCTGGGAATAACCGCTTCCAGATAAATCCCGGCCAACAAGGCATTCACTAAAGGCAGCAAGATGTAGTCGAGCAAGGAACACCAGCCCACAAAGAAGCCAGCTTTGGTTCCACAAGATTCTGCGGTGTAGGTATAGGCAGAACCGGGTTTTTCAGTTTGCCGGCTAAAGCGTGCATAGCTAAATGCAGTCAGCAGCATCGCCACCAAAGCAAAAATATAAGCCAAGGGTACCCGGCCATCGGTGATTCCGGACACAATACCAAAAGTATCAAACACCACCATTGGGGTCATATAGGCCACACCAAGGATGACGACTTGCCATAACGACATTTTTTTGAAAGAGACTTGTGTTTTCTCCATAGCTGTCACCTTAACATTATTTATTTGAGTTATTTGTTCATTTGCAACGACTATGCCATATAATAAAAAATAAATATTTAATCCTGGTACGAGTAAATGCCAAAGTACAGTTTAGAAACTCGAAAAGCAGCCATTCAAATGTATAAAAAAACTGATTACAAAGTTGCAGTATGCAAAGAATTCAACATTTCTCGTGTGACACTGGATGCATGGATCAAGCTGGAAGAAGAAACCGGAGACTTAGTGCCAAAACCGGCAAAAAACCGCGGTGCACCGAGTCATATTAAAGACTGGGATGAATTTCAAGTATTTGTAAAAAATACAAAATTTAAGAATATTAGCGACCTTGTAATATTATTTGAGCAACGTTTTGGCTACGCAGTTTCGTATGCGGTTTTGGTGCGCGCAATTCATGTTTTAGGACTACGCCGCCGTCGCGGTCGATTTTATTCTTAAGCCTAAAACCCGTCTAAATTAAAATAAAAAAAGAAATTAAATTTATATAAATAAATGTACATTAATGTAAAGTTATTTTATTAAAAATGTAAACTATAAATATTAAAAAAGTAAAACTATTAAAATAAAAAAGTAAATTTTAAATATTAAAAAAGTAAAGTAGATTAACTAAAAAAGTATGCTATAAAAGTTAAAAAGGTAAACTGATTTTTTACAAAAGAATTAAATTAATGCATCTGTTTAAACAGATGATTCATTATAGCGCATAAAAAAGGTGGCTATTGCCACCTTCATTTTTTAGATCTGTTGTTATTGATACATAGGCTGATTGTCATTCAAACAAATAATACCGCGAATAGCACGATAGACAATCCAGATCCAGGAAATGCCAATCACCAGCAAACAAAATACACTTGCGCCTAAGGCAACCCCAGTAAATACATCCATGTTTTCACCGGTAAAAAACAGGAAAATAAAAGGAATAAAGGCAATCAGGTTCCAAAACAGATACCACCAGAAGGTCCGGATTTGCCAGCTAAAATGGCTTTCAAAAATGGAACCCCGTACATCATTGCGCTTTATATAGTTAATGATCAGGGCAACAACGGCCAATAAGCCTCCCGTAAAAATGGCAATAATGTACAGGATATAAAGAATTAAAGTCAGGGTACGGTTGGGATCTTGATCGATAGAATAATTCATTATTATACCTTTTAAGTAATCGTTCCCCCTTTTAAAATTTCAGCACATTAAAAGGAGAAATCAGCCATAAAATCAAAAGTATGTTTAAGGCTATAGTACAAAAATAAATCTTTCTAAAGGGTTGTTTTTGTGTTTTATGACGCAGCTTTTCCTGAGCCAGCCATGCCGTAGGCCAGCCGCCCAGAAAAGATAGCAGATGCAGGGTTTGCTCGGGTACGCGGCGATTACCTTGCAAGGCAGCTTCTTTATCTTGAGCGTACATCCAGTAAGTGATGGCATTAATGATGCTAATAAATAACAGCACCATGCCACTTAATAAACCCGCTATGGTAAACACGGCCAGAGCCAAAATATAACCGATACAGGCAATTTGCATCGGTTTTAATTTTTGTGCCGGTTGCTTGGAGAGCTTTGGCTTGCTCACATTTTTTTTGGTTTGTGACGCTTTAAGATAAGTCACCTGCTGGGCACGATAACGTCCATCTCCATCCAGCAAGACCGTATATTCAAGCGCACAACCCACAATCGGACGGGGCCCTTGACGGGCAAAATCCTTAATGTGTAGAAACACGCGATCTTTCGAGGCATCATTGGGCTGAATAAAACCATAGCCTTTTTCATCAAACCATTCGACCAATCGCCCCTGATCACGCATTTTTATATCCTATATCAAGCCGTCACAAATTTTAGTCGTTCTACCAGCATATTACGCATTTCCAAAGGATTTTTCTGAAGAATATCATCTCCTGTACGTCCTTGTTGTGCATTTTTTTGTGCGACTTGTAAACGCATCAGCCAAAACCGTGCTGCCGCCATGGCCAGATAAATTTCCAGACAGGATTTTTCATCCTGAGTCAGAGGACGCACCGTTTCATAAGCTTCTAAAAAAGCGTGGGCTTTCGCTTCATTTAAATGCACCTCGGGATATTCGGTGCAGAAGTCATTTAAGGTAATGGCAATATCAAACAGAAATTCATCTTTATTTAACTCGTAAAAATCCAGGATTCCTTTCAATTCATTGCCTTCAAACAAGGTATTGTCACGGAACAAATCGGAATGAATAAAGCCTTTGGGACGGTTTGGATAGACGGCAGTGAGTGCGTCATAAAGCCCCAGCACTTCACTGAGCAGAATAGAATCGGCAGGATTTAGAGTCTGTTTTAATTCTTTCGCCACTTGAAGCCAGTAATTGTGGTTACGATATTCGGCCCGTTCCAGTGGAAAACCCTGTAAGGCAATATGGATTTTCGCCTGAGCCACAGCAATGGCCTGTGCCTGTTCCAAAGTTGCTGGCATGGGGTGCTTACCCATCATGCGTGGTGCTATCTGCGCAGGCTTACTTTTTAAAGGATGAATAGCCTGCCCTGCATAATTTAACGGTACAGGCACGGCTAAACCTTGCTGACCTAAATGCTCCAGTACCGGAACCAGTTCTGCGGCGCCCTGCTCATCCATCTCTTCAAATACGGTCAGTACATACTGCTTTGCATTTTCACAGACTAAAAAATAGTTGGTATTCTGAATCCCGCCTTGAATCGGAATCAGCTCCAGCACCTCTAATCCATAAGGTGCTGCAAACGCCTGAACTTCCTGTAAAGTCAAAGGGGTATAAACCGACATAGAAAACCTGCAAAAAAACTTACATAATTTTGATAGAATACCTGCTACAACTACCAAGGTGTAGCACCTTCGTGGCGAAGTTTCATAATCGGCTGTTATTTTTGGAAAAAATTATGCTTGCTAAACGTATTATTCCTTGCCTTGACGTAGATAATGGTCGAGTGGTGAAAGGCGTACAGTTCCTTGATATTCGTGATGCAGGCGATCCGGTCGAAGTAGCACGCCGTTATAATGAACAAGGTGCCGATGAAATTACCTTCTTGGACATTACTGCAACCTCAAGTGGTCGCGATACCACTTACCGTACAGTTGAACGCATGGCCGAAAGCGTGTTTGTTCCCTTAACTGTAGGTGGCGGTGTGCGTAAGGTGGAAGATATCCGCCTGTTGCTGAATGCCGGTGCCGATAAAGTCAGCATTAACTCGGCTGCAGTATTTAACCCGGAATTTGTTCAAGAGGCTTCGCAACGCTTTGGTGCCCAATGTATTGTAGTGGCGATTGATGCCAAAAAAACCGGCGACAATAAATGGGAAATTTTCACCCATGGTGGCCGTAAACCGACCGGCATTGATGCCATTGAATGGGCAGTCAAAATGGCCGATTACGGTGCGGGCGAACTGTTAATTACCTCTATGGATGCCGATGGCACCAAAGCCGGTTATGATCTGGCCTTAATGCGTAACATCAATGACCGTGTCACCATTCCAACCATTGCTTCTGGTGGCGTGGGTAACTTGCAGCATTTGGCTGACGGTATTCTCAAGGGTGGTGCAGATGCAGTACTTGCAGCTTCTATTTTCCACTTTGGTCAATACACCATTCAGGAAGCCAAACAGTATCTGGCTGCACAAGGGATTGAAATGCGTCTCTAAGAAGTGACACGAGTTAATCTAAAAAGAGTGGTCCTTTCCACTCTTTTTTATTTATAGACCTGCTCTGAAATCAGACCCGCATAAAAAGTGCAGATAAAAAAAGGGAGTCTTGAAGACTCCCTATAAACCAAGAAAACTACAGCGCGGTTTCTTGAAAAGAAAAACAGTAAAATGACATATACAGTGACTCGTCAACTTAACTGGGCCAGCCTGATTGCGAAAACAAATATATAACAAATAATAATAAAAACATTGACTATTAATACCGAAAATATTGACAAATTACGACAAGATCTCGGCAGTCGTGACTTCTAGCTATTTTATCGCGCAATATCTTCCTGATCGATAAAACTTACACTTCATTCTAAAAAAATAACTAATTACCCTGTTTTTCCACCCATTTCGCCGGAAAATAACGCTCGGTTATACCGTTCAACAGATTTGAAACTATGTCGGGCAGCAAAATTCCTAAGGGATTTTCCTCCTGCAATTCTGGGGCTGAAATCACCCGAGTTCCCAAAATGTAATCAAACCAGGGTTTGGTCACGCACCAGTTGGCATCCTGATTGGAATTCATATGATGATCATAATGCCAAGGAATTTTTTTCATGGCCCACTCTGGCTCTAAATGGGCGCGGCGGTGAATATAATAATAATTACAGGCACTATATACCGTAGACAGTGCCATGCCTTTGGAGACCGGATAAAATAGCGTGCCAAAAACGCCCGCAACCACAGTCAGTGAAATAATTTCATTTTTAGTGCGCCAATTGGCAAGACCTTCGACATAGCCATGGTCATGAAATGCCGTTTTTCTGACTTCACGATGATGCTCCCAATGTGATTTCATGCTGTCTGGCACCGGACTATAACGCGGCTTTCCACTGCGATGTGTGCCATGCAAAATATATTTGTGTGCGATCCATTCAAAGCCATTGGCCACCACCAAACCCAACAAGAAACCTTTCCACATTATCGCTTTCTCCCTATTCTGTATTGAATATAGGCAATGAAATGTGCTAAATATTGACCTTAAAATAAAACTTCATTGACAAATTACGACAATAAAAAGATCAATATGCATCAGTTTAAAGATTACACAGGCTCTGTATATGGCGGACTTGGGCATTTACTTTATGCCTATAGTCAGGCCAAAGGCTTAGCCATTTCTGAAAAACTTGAACAAGTTCAGAACTTGGAACGCTTTGACTTTTGTCTTTGGCGCGAATTACTGACCGATGTAGATCAGCATTTAAAAATTCCTGCACTCGGCTTAGAGATTGCCGAATATGTACAACCCAAACATCTCGGCATCATTGCCTATATTGCCCTGTCCTGTAATACCTTAGGTGAAGCTTTGTATCGTTATCATGACCTGCATCGTTTGATCTATGATGGCAGCCCCTTACAAGCCGACATGCTGGGGGATTATTTGGCCATTGGCTGGGGAAGTGTTCCTTTTCATCTGACCACTCAAGTCAGCAATGAAATCGCAATTGCCGTGATGTTTCAGTTCCTGAAACATTCTATGGAATTTGAAGATATTCATATTCATGAGGTTCACTTTACCCATCCGGCACCCAAGAATGTCGCGTTATACGAACAGTATTTCCATTGCAAAGTCCGTTTTTCTCAGCCTGTGGCGCAAATTATTTTACCAGTTGCCGAGCTCGCCAAGCCTTTTCGTCAAGGAGACCAAACCCTGCAACATTTGCTGATGCAGCAAGCTCAGGCACTCCTGGATAAACTTCCGAATTCCACCCAATTAGATGAACGTCTGCAACAAGCTATTCTCACCGGACTGCAAAAAAACCTGTATCAAATCGAACCGATTGCCAAGCAGCTCAGTATGTCGGTACGGCAATTGCAACGCCATTTACAACAACAAGGCACCACCTATCAGCAGCGTATGCAGGAAGTACGACATTTATTGGCGGAGCAATATTTAAAAGATCGGCATCTCAGCCTGCAAGAAATTGCCTTATTGCTCGGCTATTCCGAACAAAGTGCCTTCCAGCGTGCTTTTAAAAAGTGGACAGGCATGACACCGCAGCAATGGCGACAACAACAATACGTATAAAATCGCCTTCAAATCGTCAGATGCATGTCATATCTATTCAGTATGTTATGATTAATCAACCAGCAATTTCCCGATTAATATCAAATATCCTGAAGAATAAAAAAGCTCACGTCGGTGAGCTTTTTTTATGTTTCACATGGAACATAAGCGCTGCTTATAAAAATGGATTTTCAATTTCCTGTTCATTCTGACGGTCAATTTTTTCCGGAAGATGAGCTTCATTTTCCAAAGCACTGACCACAGCATTGACAAAAGCCTGCAAGGCTTTCGCTGCCTGAAGCCCGGCCTGATCTTTGGTCAGCTGTAAATTGCCATAAATACTGACACAGTCTTCTTGATTTTCTAAGGTGAGGTCGTGAATGGCATGCGATTCGGTACCATTTTCAAAAGGCTTGAACATTGTATTCTCACTGATCTTTGTTGTTATTAAAAAGGTAGGATGACGACTTTCATCCTACCTAAAAAAGACTTATTTCAACAACTGTAAAATGTACTGCAAAAGCCCTTCAATCAACTGTTTAATAATCGCATCTTGGGTATTTGAACCGTTCGTTGCTGCACTGCCGTTATTCTCTTGTGCAGGGGTTAAATTTGCTGAACTTGCGGAGGAAGATTTAAACTTTTTCTGCAAAGCGTTAAGCTCATCTGCACTGACTTCTTCGGCACATTGGCTTTCTGCATCCCAATGTGAATAGGCAATTTTCTGAGTTGCTTTCACTGCACTTGCCTTTAGTGGCAAATTGTAAGTATTGCGCTTCTGGTCTTCGGTTAACTGGGGGAAAATATTAATTCCTGTCAGATCTTCCAGAGCACAGATACTGATCACCTGCACTTTGGGTGCAGTATTTTTCAGGGTATTGTCGGCATAGTACACCCCTGCTGCCCCTGTTTTTGGGATATAGATGGCTTTATAGGTCGCTGTTGGAACAATCACCCCATTACCAATTGTCTTCAATTTTTTAGCTGAATACACCGGTCCCGTTACAATATAGACATCCTGCTTCTGCTTGGTCACGATCGCGCGAGTCGCTTCTTCCAGCTCTCGCCAAACCTGCTGATTATTTTTCGGAGCTTGCGGCACCATATTGGCCAATGAGAAGCTGTCAAACTGTGCATCTTTATTCGGCATATCGGCATTGGGTGCCATGTGTCCGCGGTCATAGCCCGAAGCTTTATAGTCTGCCAAGGTCGCACGATATTCTGTCTTTAGACGTGTTTCTTCATGGAAGTTGTCTTCACGTGGAATTTTATGGCTCAAGCGTTGTGGTGTCAGGGCTTCTGCCACCCATAAAGGTGTTTTTGATACCCCCGAATACATCACGTTAAAGCCATTAAAGCACAGCGGAAAAGTATTTTTAGTCAGGCTTTTTTTGGCCAGATACGGCGGAATATCGCGGTAAAATTGATCCAGACAGGCCGAGTTGGAGACTGATGGCAATGAAATCAGCTGTTGAATTCTTTCTTGTCCAAAGGCAATTGCAAAACTACTGGTTGCAACTACACCCAAGATAATTTTTAAACTATTCCGCTTTAAAATTTGCATTACAGATTGACCCGTTTTACCTTTCTTGACTGCCATTTTGAGACCAACCCTCATTTTTCACGAGCTTAACAAGCAGTGAAAATGAAGTATATGTAGCAAATTTTATTTGCTTAACAATTAGCCTAAAACTGTTCAACAAAAGCACAGTTGTTGTAACAGTCTGTCTCATTTTCTAAAGCTTTTCTAACCAGTCTTAAGAGCTTTACGTATGTTTGATTGAAAAACCGATGCTGCTTATGACAAGGTAAAAATACGCAAAAAATCTGAATAATGATTGCTACGGAGTATTTTATGCATTTTAAGCTTTTAGGTTTAAGTCTGGTTACAGGAATGATGAGTGCAACGGCATTCGCAGAACCAGCCATTCAACCGGGCGATACCTTAGAAAGTCTATCTAAAGTCAAAGTAAGCACTGCAGTAAATGGTCAGGCAGGTTCGATTGAAGAATTAGTGGCTAGTGGTCAAATCCGCATTGTGGATGCAGGTCAAGTTGCCACCAAGTCGAATGCAGCGGGTTCTGAAACCGCAGTACAAACCAGCTCAGCTTCAGATGCAACTGCGGCACAAAGCTCAGAGCTAAATACAGCAGCACAAGTTGATTCATCTAGCACACAAGCAAATGAATCTGCTATTGAGCAAACAGCTCAGGCTGTATCTGACCATGTAGATCAGATACAACCGAATAGCGAATTAGCTGCGCAACAGGCGAAACAAGGTTCAGATCAACAGATTGCAACTGCGCCGGTCAATCAATCTGCTGCTGATGCACAAGTCAATCCAGCAAATATGCCTCAAGCAGAACTAAGCAATGAATCTGCGGCTGCCGCACCAGCAAATCATGTTGCGACCACTGCAACCCAGGAAGCCTTTGCAGCCACCCCTGAAGCAACACAGCCAGATGATGCAGTACAAGCAGCACCAGAAGCTGCTGTAAGCGATGCTCCGGTAAAGGTCTCTCCTGAAGTACCAATGACAGAGGCAACAGAGAACTAATCACGCTCTTTTTCAGGCTTTCATCCTCCAAATAAAAAACCAAGGATTTTCCACCTTGGTTTTTTATTGTCTGCACGATCTGAAACTTAGATTTCGATTTGACTACCTAATTCAACCACACGATTGGGAGGAATCCGATAAAAGTCACTCACCGGACTGGTATTGCGCTGCATCGAAATAAACAGCTTTTCACGCCAAGAGGCCATACCGTCCCCCACTGTACTAATAATTCGTTCACGCGAAACAAAGAAGCTGATTTGCATCAAATTATATTCGAGTTCAATCGATTGGTAGACCGCTTCGAGTGCCTGCGGAATATTCATCTCATCTTTAAAACCGTAAAACAGTTCAACCCGATAAAAATGCCGATTCATCATTTCTACTTGGAAGCGATCCTGATCAGCGACGTAAGGAACATCTTGAATTTTAACCGTCAAAATAATATTTTTCTGATGCAAGACCTTATTGTGCTTCATATTATGCAACATGGCATGCGGCACCACGGTGGGAGTACCCGTAAGAAATATAGCTTCCCCTTCTACCCAATTGGCTTGCTCATCGATACTTTGCACGAATATATCTAAAGGTAAGGTATCTTGCTGGAGCTTGGCGAAGGTCAGTTCACGCCCTTCTTTCCATGTCATTAATAGAAGGAAAGCAATTCCACCAATCAACAGTGGAACCCATCCCCCAGAGAATACTTTGAGTGAGGTTGCGCTTACCAATACCAAGTCCAATACCAAGAATGGAGTAATCAGCAGCATCAGTTTCGGTAGGTTCCATTTCCATGTGTAACGAATAAACACAGCAATCAGTAAGGTGTCACATAACATGGTCATGGTCACAGCCAGACCATAAGCATGAGATAAGCGTGAACTGGTTTGGAAAATCAAGATCAGTACAATAATAGAGGCCAGTAAAACCCAGTTCAGTAAAGGCACATAGATTTGTCCCTGTTCTGAGTCTGAGGTGTGTTTAATGGTTAGTCGTGGTAAATAACCCAATTGAATGGCTTGACGTGCTAAAGAGAACACCCCTGAAATAACAGCTTGAGAGGCAATGACCGCGGCCATCGTTGCCAAGAAAATCATGGGGTATAGAGCCCATTCAGGTACCAACAAATAGAATGGATTTTGAATTGCACTTGGATCGCGAAGTAATAATGCCCCCTGACCTGCATAGTTAATTAACAAACAAGGTAACACCACAAAAAACCATGCCAAGCGAATAGGAACAGGACCAAAATGGCCCATATCGGCATACAGGGCTTCCCCGCCTGTCACGGTCAGTACGACCGCACCCATAATAAAGAAGGTCATTAAGGGATTAGTAACAATAAAATGGAAAGCCCAATGTGGACTAAACATCCCCAAAACCACAGGAGTCTGAATAATGCTGGAGATTCCCAAGAATCCGAGTGCTAAAAACCATAATAAAGTTAATGGACCAAAAAACTTGCCCACAAAGGCTGTTCCATACTTTTGCATGATGAACAATATGGTCACAATCGTCATGGCGATTGGTACAATATAAGGGTCTAAAACATTTGTAGCGATAGAAAGCCCTTCAACTGCAGATAACACTGAAATTGCAGGGGTAATGATGCCATCCCCAAAAAACAGGGAAGCACCAATAAAGCCTATCGCGATTAACAGCAACTTTTTTTGATCACTAAAATTTGTATTACGCAAATTTAGGGCCAACAACGCCATAATTCCGCCTTCGCCATTGTTATCTGCACGCATAACAATCGCGACATATTTAATGGTAATGACCAGTGTCATGGTCCAAAAAATAATCGACAAAATACCCAATACATTTTCAGGGTTAATCCCCAAGCCATGTACTGTATGGAATGATTCTTTCAGCGCATAGAGTGGACTGGTTCCAATATCTCCAAACACAACCCCTAATGCTGCCAGAGTAATCGCGGGCAATGCGGCTTTTTGTGCAGTACTTTGCATATTTCGTCTTCGTTTTGAACACTATTTTTTCGCAATGATATCATTGAGCAAAAACTTTTGCTCTAAATCAATTGTTTCAACTTGGCAGAAGGGCTTTTTTTCGCTATCATCGCGGCGCAATGGTGAAGTGTCCGAGTGGCTGAAGGAGCACGCCTGGAAAGTGTGTATACGTTAATAGCGTATCGAGGGTTCGAATCCCTCTTTCACCGCCATATTACAAAGAACTGCAATCCCAAGCAGTGACGAAAGGCTTAATTTTAAAGGAGTTAAGCCTTTTTTGTTGTCTGTAGCAATGAAGTGCAATGCTGTGCAATCGTTGGTATAGTGTTGGTATTATTGTTGGTATCGTGTACAAACCAACAGAAAAATACCAACAAATTAGGGGAAACCCATGCTAACCGACTCAAAGATAAAGCGTTTAAAACCACCCAAAGATAAGAAAGCACCCGATAAATACAGCGATGGAAACGGATTGCAACTGCATGTTTTTTCAAGTGGTCGCATGACATGGGTGTATGCTTATCGCTTCAATGGCAAACAAAAGAATCTTACTCTAGGCTCTTATGAATTGATGTCATTGGCACAAGCACGCATAAACCACTTGAGAGCTAGACAGCTATTAGCCAACGACATTGACCCAGCAGAAAAAAAGAAAGAACAAAAAATAGAAATAGATGAAAGCACCTTATTTAAAACACTTGCCCTTGAGTGGTTAGATGCCAGAAAAGCTGTAATCAAAGAGCCAACCTATTTAAGGGATTTATCTGTATTTGAAAAAGACCTATTTCCCTATATTGGTGATATGCCAATCAATCAAATTAAAGGGAAAGACGTTTTAGAATGTGCCCAACGCATTGAAGATCGAGGCGCACAGGAAATGGCAAAACGTTCTATTCCTTTGGCCGGTCGTGTATTCAGGTACTCAATTCGAAAAGGATTAATAGAAAATGACCCTACCCCACATTTACAAGAAGCACTGAAACCTAGAAAAGTTAAAAACATGGCTCGTTTGGATATATCGGAGTTTCCAGCTTTTCTTCACCGTATGGACAGGTATCACGGCAATATCCTGGTTAAAACCGCATTACAGCTTATGACCCTAACCTTTGTACGCACGGCGGAACTTAGAATGATGGAATGGAACGAGATTAATTTTGAATCTAAAGAGTGGCGTATACCACCGCATAAAATGAAAATGGATTTAATGCACATCGTTCCACTCTCTAGCCAAGCTATTGAGCTACTGGAGAGCCTCAAACCATTAACAGGTAATAAGCAATATGTTTTCTATAATCACAGCACAGCCAAACCATTAAGTAGTAATGCCCTTTTATGTGCCATTAGAACACTGGGCTATGCTGGGAAAATGACTGGCCATGGGTTTAGAGGATTGGCATCCACTACCCTGCATGAGCAAGGCTATGAACATGATGCTATTGAGGTTCAATTAGCACATAAAACAGGTAACGCCGTGTCACAGGCTTATAATCATGCCCAGCATTTACAGTACAGAACCAAGATGATGCAAGAATGGTCAGATTTCATAAATGGACTGCGGAATAATGTCATTCCGTTCAACAAAGCTAAAAGGATAGGCTAGTATACTTAAAAAAACTCCATTGCTTCTCTTTTTAGTCGTTTTCTGATAGGCAAGCTTTTTTGCTTCTATAAAAGAGAATCTAATTCCATTGCTTCTCTTTTTAGTCGTTTTCTGATAGGCAAGCTTTTTTGCTTCTATAAAAGAGAATCTAATTCTATTGCTTCTCTTTTTAGTCGTTTTCTGATAGGCAAGCTATTTAGCTTCTATAAAAGAGAATCTAAGTCTATTGCTTCTCTTTTTAGTCGATTTCTGATAGGCAAGCTTTTTTGCTCCTATAAAAGAGAATCTAATTCTATAGCTTCTCTTTTTAGTCGTTTTATGATAGGCAAGCTTTTTTGCTTCTATAAAAGAGAATCTAATTCTATTGCTTCTCTTTTTAGCTGTTTTCTGATAGGCAAGCTTTTTTGCTTCTATAAAAGAGAATCTAATTCTATTGCTTCTCTTTTTTATATATTTTAGAGAGACAAATTGATAAGATGTTTTTAAAGAAGTTAAAATTTTCTAAACCTTTTGTTAGCGAAACAAAATTATAAACGTAATACCTTGGAGTTAGCCTGTGGAAATAAATTTAGATAGCGCAGTCCACTATCATTACGGAAAATTCCCACCTAAAAGCTTTCAATATAATGAAAAGCTAGTTAACGCTTTGATGAATGCAAATAATGCTGTTGCCCGTTATGATCAAATGCTTAAAAATATGCACAACAGCGAAATTTTATTAGCGCCATTGCGAAACCAAGAAGCTGTTATCTCTTCACGTATGGAGGGAACGATTAGTACCATGGATGAAATTCTAAAGTATGAAGCAGATCATGAAGATGATAATGACCCTTCTGTTAGAAGTGACGTCATAGAAACTCTTTTATATCAAAGAACTCTAAAAAAGACCCAAGAAGCTCTAGAAAACGGATATCCTTTTTCGAGCGCCCTTATTAGGCAAGCTCATCAAGGATTATTGTCTTGGGGACGAGGTGCACTGAAATCACCAGGTGAATATAAAACCGAACAAAACTATCTCGCTGATAGAGCAAAAAAAAATATTCTTTTTGTTCCCATTAGTCCTGAACAACTACAATCAGGATTAGATAATTTATTTAATTACATTGAAAATAATGAACATAATGCCCTAATTAAGACAGCTATCACACATGTTGAATTCGAAGCATTACATCCCTTTAAAGATGGAAATGGCCGTATAGGAAGAATGTTAATTACCCTTATGCTGTGGCAATCAAAATTAATTTCATCTCCACATTTTTATATAAGTGGTTATATGGAAGAACATAAGGATATATATATAGATAAATTGAGAGAAGTTTCTCTTCATGATAATTGGGAAGAATGGTGTATCTTTTTTCTTGAGGCCGTAGAACAGCAAGCAATTCGAAACCTTGAGGTAGCTGAGAGTATCAGAGAGCTTTATGAAAGCATGAAGCAAACTTGTTCTGAATTACTGAATTCAAAATGGTGTGTACAAACTTTAGATTTTATTTTCACTAATCCCTTTTTCCGAAATAATAAATTTACTCAGAAAAGCGGCATTCCTACTGCAACTGCGCATAAAATTACAAAAACCTTATTAGAAAATAATATCTTAGTAGAAGTTGAAGCAGCGTCAGGACGTCGATCTGCAATGTATTCATTTGAACCATTGCTTGAAAAAGTACGTGTATAGATGATTTAAGGCATATTTAGAAATTATTCCTATTTTTAAATATGCCTTTTATTCTTATCGGCTATAAGATAAGTGATTCACTTAAAAAATAAACGTGCATAAATAAAGCGACAAGTTAAGTCCAGCAGAAACAATCCATTACATGCAATTACCGTAAGCGTCCGCTGAACACACCTTCTGAATTCATCCTATAAGCCTTAATTTAGTCCCCACTTAGAAACAAGTGGGGACTTAAATTTATGACTACAAATAATCAG